>JBJKZU010000096.1:0-15776 GCA_045569095.1 Fidelibacterota bacterium | reverse complement strand
GCCAGAATTACCGCTGGCCCACAGTTGGCAGCAAGGCCCTATCCTCAAACTTTGGTGAATTCCGTGATGGCGGTTATCACATGGGTATAGATATTAAAACGCTGGGGGAAACAGGCTGGCCTGTATATGCCATTGATGATGGCCATATTTCACGAATGGTGGCTAATTTTAGCGGATACGGAAAGGCGCTATATCTAACCCTGAACGATGGCCATACAGCAGTATATGCGCATCTGGAAGAGTTTGCATTTCGCCAAGAATCCATACTTCTTACCCTACAGTCCAAAAAAAACAGTTACATGGTTAATGAATATTTCAAACCGCAACAATTTCCTGTTAAAAAGGGCGATATTATTGGTTATACCGGTAATACCGGTGCTTCATTTGGCCCGCACCTGCACTTTGAATTGCGAAACAGTAATGAACAACCTCTAAATCCATTAACCAATGGACTGCCCGTAGAAGACTTCCGGTCCCCGCGCGTACATCAGGTAGGGATTATTCCTCTATCACCGGCCAGCAAGGTTAACGGCAGCTCAATCCCTAGAGTAATACAATTATATGCGGCCACTAGTGGTGGCGGTCTCCAATTCCCGGATACGGTAAGTTGTTTTGGTCCGATAGGTCTAACAATAGAGGTAGATGATAAAATACAAGGGGCAGCAAACAAATATCAGGTGCAATCTATTCAACTTCTAGTTGATGATAAACCTGTTTTTTCAATTAACTATAATGAACTGAACTATGCCCAAAAGACAACTGTCAATCAGGTTAGGGAAAACCGTTTTCATAGACTAAACTTGGGTTCTTTCACTAAACTCTACAAACTGGAAACATTCTCAAGTACTACAATCGTTCCTGATAGAATATCCGGTGTACTCAATCTGACACCCGGTTACCATAAAATTGAGATTCAGGTGTCAGATGCAGCAGGCAACACTACCATTGTCAAAGGCACTATCATCAATTATCCTCCAGTGAAAATTGCAATCAAGAATATTGAGTATCTCGATAACACGATAGAATTCAATATTCAGCCTGTAACACTGAACATTCCGTTGACAAAAGTTGCTTGTTACAGTTATACCGCTTATGGATATCCAGATGAACAATTAACTATTGTTAATCGTAAAAAAGATCGGTCAGGTCTTCGTATTGAGTTACCCAAATCAAAATTGGGGAAACATGGTGTATCATTCATTGTAAAAAACAAGCTCGGTGTGCATGGATCACCACTGACGTGGCATGATCCCAACGCTGATAGACGACTTACAGAAATGGATATCGATATTACGTTTAGTGCGGTTGAGCACAAGATCATCGCACAAATACAAACTGATGGTTTTACTTCTGGTAATACGGCGTTAAGACTATTAAAAGAAGATGAATATATTTCCATTCCCCTAACAAAGATTCAGCCAACCGTTTATACTACAGATATACTTTTACCATCTTTGTTCTATAATACACTACGTATCGATGCCTTTTTTGATGGAGACATTGAACGCATTATTCAGCTAGATATGAAACCAAGTGTTGTTGCACCGGGCAAGATTACAAATATCTTGTCAAAAGACAATAATTGCTCTATTCAGATAACCAAAAATTCTGTTTATGATACGACATTGGTCTGGATTGAAGCTATCGATCACCCTGTTGAACCAAAGGGCGGAACTATACAATCACTTATTTATCAAATTCAACCATATGAGCTTACCCTTAAGGATACAATCCGAATTGGTATACGATACGATCACCAAATAAAAGATATGCCAAATACGTCTTTATATTATTACAATCAAAAAAGTGGCTGGACTTTCTTGCCAACTATTAATTTGCCAAACAGAATGGTCATGGCCAGTACCTTACTCAGTTTTGATGCCATCGGAATTATCCAGGATACAGATCCACCATTTGTGCGCAAAGTGTATCCTGGCAATGGCGGCAATTTTCATTACAAAGATGTACGAACTATCTCAGTGATCGCTGATGATTATCTGTCGGGTATTAGTTCTGATGAAAAAACAATGAGTATGAAACTAGACGGTGAAACAGTAAGATATGCATTTCAGCCCCTAAAAAAAGAGCTCTATTATTATCTGCCAACTCCGCTGAATGCCGGTGAACATACGATGGAATACTCGCTTTCGGACCAGGCTGGAAACCAGTTATCCGGCAGTACTACATTTAGGGTAGACTAATGTTTTTCCCTTACAAAGACGACAATCCCAGAATACTTTTTCCATTCGTAACCTATACTATAATCGGAATCAATAGCCTGGTTTTTATTTATCAATATTTCATCCTACCGCCAGAATCATTAGGTCATATTATCAGCACCTATGCACTTACACCTGCAGATCCATCAGTTATAACAGTCTTTACATCCATGTTCATGCATGGTGGATTAATGCATATTATTTTCAACATGTGGTTTCTCTGGATCTTTGGTGATAATATAGAAAGTGTATTGGGACATAAGCGTTATGTGGTATTCTATTTAATCTGCGGAGTGGGAGCTGCTCTAGCACAAATACAAATAAATACAGGCTCTCAGATACCAATGGTAGGTGCCAGTGGAGCGATCGCAGGAGTGCTAGGCGCTTACCTGATCCGATTCCCCCGGGCCACGGTACATGTTTTAGTGATATTAATCATTTTTATTACCTTTATTCGCGTACCCGCTATGGTGGTTATTGGAATCTGGTTTTTATCCAACCTCACTGGAGGTCTGGGAACCCTGGGGCTTGAAGAAACTGGCGGAACAGCATGGTTTGCTCATTTGGGTGGCTTTGTTTCCGGGCTAGTGTTAAATCAGGTATTTAAGCAAATTAGGATAGAATAAAATGAAAGATTCTTTGATAAAAGAAGCTATTATGATGCGCAAACGAGCGGTAGCACCTTATTCAAATTATAAAGTTGGCGCAGCAGTTCTTACCGAATCTGATGAAATAATTGGTGGCTGCAATGTTGAATCCAGTAGTTACGGTCTCACTTGCTGTGCTGAACGAATAGCTATCTATAATGCAATATCAGCAGGACATAAAATATTTTCTGCACTGGCCGTAGCTACTGATAATGGCGGTAAACCATGTGGCGCTTGTCGTCAAGTAATCTGGGATATTTGCGGTAATATAAAAATACACATTGCTGATGGAGATAAAAATCTCCTTGAAACAACCAGCCTTGATCTATTACCTGATGCGTTCGGTGAGGATATGCTCCCATGACCAATAAACCAAATAATTCTGGGTGGATCGAGGTTATATGTGGAAATATGTTCAGTGGTAAAACAGAAGAATTGATTCGGCGGCTGCGAAGGGCCGAAATTGCGCAATTGAGTGTAGCAATATTCAAACCCAAAATAGATACGAGATATGAAGAAGGAAATATTGTCTCACATAACCAATTACAATTGAAATCATCACTTGTAGAGTCCGCTGCAGAAATAGCACCTCTGTCAAAAGATGCGGATGTAGTTGGTATTGATGAAGTCCAATTTTTTGATGACAGAATTATAAATACAGCAAAAGATCTTGCCACAAACGGAAAACGCGTAATTATTGCTGGGTTGGATACTGATTTTCGTGGTGTTCCTTTTGGTCCAATGCCAGGTATCATGTGTGAAGCTGACTATCTTGATAAGCTGCAGGCTATATGTATCGTCTGCGGGAACCCTGCATCTTACACACAACGACTTACCAAAGAAGCTACACAGGTAGTTATCGGCGAAACGGATATTTATGAGGCAAGATGCAGACATTGTTTTGAAGCACCGTAATAATCAATGGAACGTTTAATCGGTATAGCTGGCATTCTTGTGTTATTGAGCATTGCCCTGGCAATGTCCAATAATCGTAAGGCTATTTCTTGGCAATTGGTAACCTGGGGGTTAGGAATACAGCTACTATTTGCCATCATCATTTTGAAAACACCTGTTGGGGTACCATTCTTTGGAGCAATTGATATTGGAATAAAAAATTTACTCAGCTTTTCTGATGCTGGTAGTGATTTCTTATTCAAGTCATTTAGGAATGGAGTTGTAGAGGATCCACTAATGAACTTTGCTTTCCGGATTCTTCCCACTTTGATTTTCTTTTCTTCGCTTATTGCAGTCTTATATCATGTAGGTATTATGCAGTTTATTGTAAAATGGATTGCCCGGTTCATGCAGAAATCAATGGCTACCAGCGGATCTGAAACACTATGTGTCTCAGGAAATATTTTTGTTGGTCAGACAGAAGCACCGCTTCTGGTAAGGCCTTTTGTTTCCAAAATGACAAAATCAGAATTAATGGCGATAATGGTCAGTGGTTTTGCCACAGTAGCCGGGGGGGTCATGGCAATGTATGTCAGTATGCTGGGTGATATTCCGGGAATCGCTGGCCATTTGTTAGCTGCTTCCATCATGAGTGCACCAGCCGCGTTGGTTATTGCCAAAATTATATATCCCGAAACAGAAACATCAGAGACCTTTGGTGATATAAAAATCGCCTTGGAAAATAAAGATGACAATATAATGGAAGCTCTCTCTAGAGGCGCAACTAATGGTATGAAATTAGCGGCCAATGTAGCTGCAATGCTGGTCGCATTCGTAGCTATAATTGCTATGGTAAACGCAATATTAGGTTTGATGCATCTTAGTCTGCAGCAGATTTTTGGTTGGTTATTCAGTCCATTGGCGTGGGTCATGGGTGTACCCTGGGCTGAAGCGGGTATTATCGGATCTCTTATGGGTGAAAAAATCGTTTTAACTGAACTTATAGCCTATGGCGATCTTGCCAAGTTAACAGCCACAAATTCCATTTCGGATCGATCGGCTATCATTGCAAGTTATGCTCTTTGTGGCTTTGCAAATTTCGCTTCAGTAGGAATTCAACTAGGTGGTATTGGTGGCGTTGCTCCAGAAAGACGCAAAGATCTAGCTAAATTAGGGTTGAAGGCTATGTTCGGCGGTGCACTGGCATCCTGGCTGACAGCAACCATTGCAGGGATGCTAATTTAAGCGTATTATTATAAGAAGGTTTTATTACCATGCGTTTAATTTTTATTGGTCCACCGGGGGTTGGAAAGGGAACACAAGCAACACTGATAAAGGATCATTATTATATTTTGCATTTATCGACTGGAGATATATTACGTGAAGAAATAGCACAAAAGTCTACTGTTGGAATAAAAGCCAAATCATTCATGGATAGAGGTCACTTGGTACCTGATAATATTTTATTGGAAATGATGGAAAAACGACTACAACAACCAGATTCTGAAAACGGTTATTTATTAGATGGATTCCCCCGTACAATTCCGCAAGCGGAGGGCTTAGATGATATACTCAAGAGAACAAATCAGGTTCTTGATGCAGTGGTATCGATCAAACTGGATCAAGATAGTATCGTAAAACGGTTATCAAGCCGCCGATCATGCAACCAATGCGGTTCTATTACGAATCTGCTGTTTAATCCACCAAAAACGAAAGGTTACTGTGACATCTGTCGTGGAGAACTTGTACAACGGTCAGATGATAAGGATGAAGTTATTGTTAATCGATTAAGGGTATATAATGAACAAACTGCGCCACTATTGGATTATTACACCAATAAAGGATTAATAAAAACCATAGATGGACAAGGAGATGTTGCTATTATTAATAACAATATACTGAAGGTACTAGCCTAGAAATGCTGCGTGTTGCTTTAACTGGAGGAATTGGTACTGGAAAAAGTACTGCAAGTAAAATTTTGAATGATCTTGGTGCTTTCATTTTTGATGCAGACAAAGAAGCGAAAAATATTCTTAAAAATAATGAAACAGTTCAAAGTGAGTTGATCGCTGAATTTGGTACTGATATTATGAGCGGTGATGAAAAAATTGATAATAATAAATTAGCCCGGATTGCATTCCAGGATCAGGATCATCAGCTTAGATTAAACTCGATCATCCATCCCTACGTTTTCCAAGAAATCGACAAAAATTTTGATGATGTACTTGAAAAAGGTACATACGATATCTTTGTCGTTGATGCTGCCCTGATCTATGAATCAGGCGCAGATACTCATATGGATTATGTTATCGTAATAACCGCTTTACTTCAAATACGAATGGAACGTGCTTTAAAGCGAGAATCACTTACCAGAGACGAAATATTAAAACGAATGGATCTACAGTGGTCAGAAGAAGAAAAAATTTCACTGTCGGATTTCGTTATTCATAATGATGGTACAGAAAAAGAGCTTCTTGCTTCAGTTACGGATATTTATACTAAACTAGTTTAGTATTAATTCACCGTATAGAGCGCTTTAACGCGCGCGGTTTACCTAAAACTTCTTTTAGGATTATAGCCTGCTTGAATGTATCAGCATCTTTCAATAATGGTCTAATAAAATGCCCGGGTAGGGATTTTTTTTTCCTAATTGGATATTTTTTATGAATATGTTCTGGATATTCCTCTGAGAAATCCTTAGTAATAGCACGTACAGTTTGAACTGGTTCCAATTCGTCAATTTTTTCTGGTTGTTCCTCTGTATCTGTTAGTTCCTCAAATTCATAATCAGCGATTTCATCTGCACCTGGTTCAAGAATATCCTGCCCGAAATTCTTAATTTCGTTGAATAGTTCTTGCAGAGTTTCCGATTGAAAAGGGCCTGGCTGCTGGTCAGATTCCTGTACCGATTCATCTTCGTCTAGCATGCGGCGTGCTGATTTCTGTTGCCGTTTTTTCATCAATGACAACAGAAAATACAGCGCCGCTAAAAATAACCAGTAACCTATGCCTTCCATTTAGTCGTCGTCCCTATCTGAAGGCGGTTCAGTAGATTGTATCTCTTTTCCGCTGGAAATAGATTCCCGCATATCTGTATCGGCCTGAACATTGCGCATATTCACATAATCAAAGACACCCAGCTTCCCTTCACGAAACGCCTGGGCCATTGCCAATGGCACTTCCGCTTCTGATCCAACAACTTTAGCTTGCATTTCCTGAGTACGCGCTTTCATTTCCTGCTCCTCCGCCACCGCCATTGCGCGTCTAGTTTCAGCACGGGCTTGAGCTACACGAAGATCTGCTTCGGCCTGATCAGCTTGTAGATGGGCACCAATATTCTTACCCACGTCCACATCAGCAATGTCAATACTAAGGATTTCAAAAGCAGTACCTGCATCCAATCCTTTATCTAGTACAAACTTTGATATTGAGTCAGGATTCTCGAGTACCTTCTTATAGGAATCGGAGGATCCGATGGCACTAACAATACCTTCTCCAACACGGGCGATAATCGTTTCATCGGTCGCACCTCCTACAAGACCGGGAATATTTGTCCTCACGGTAACGCGTGCACGGGCCTTAACCTCAATGCCATCTTTAGCCACCGCAGCAAGAGTACCCGTAGCGGGTGCATCAATCACTTTGGGGTATACAGATGTCTCAACGGCTGTTTTTATATCTCGGCCGGCAAGATCAATAGCCGTAGAAGTTTCAAACTCAAGTGAGATATTAGCCTTGTTTGCCGCAATCAGTGAAAAAGCAACATTTGCAACGTTACCTCCGGCAAGATGATGTGTCTCCATCATATGAGTGGAAACTTGTTCCAATCCAGCCTTGTGCAGATTAATAATTCCATCCACAATAAGGCGGGGAGGTATTTTTCTCAAGCGCATACGGATAAGATCAATTATTGTGATCCGTCCCATGCCAAGACTTACAATAGCCTGAATCCAGAGCCCCAAAGGGACGAAATAGAAAAATAAAAGAATAAATAATAGAATAAAAACCAGCATTAGATAAGTAACCATGATATACTCCTATGATTCAATTGCATTAACTCTGACAACCACTCGATTGCCATCAACAGATAAAATTTTAATTGATTGATCTTTATCAACAAATTCGCCTTCAGTTACAACAAATATTTTCCGATCTCCCAAAAGGGCCCACCCAGACGGTCTTAAGTCTGAAGTAGCAATACCAATTTTTCCAACCATATCTTCAAGCCCTATAGAGGTACTGTATCCTTCATCCTGACTTTCCACTCCCGGAGACGTTAATTTAGTCCAAAATTTTGTCTTCGTTACCATTTTAAAGAGCAAAATTAATGCGATAAATCCACCAATAAGTCCAATCGTTAATCCAGTCAAGGCAGAATAATAAACTTCTTCGGATACCGGGACATCTGGTAATAATAGCATGTATAGACCCCAAAGGATGACACCAATACCGGCGACACCAGCAACACCAAAACCAGGAATTAAAAATGCCTCAACCATTAATAAAACTAATCCAACTAAAACGATCAACAAATCAGACATCGTTGCTAATCTCACAATAGCAGATGCACCCAGTGATAAAGCTAGACAAACTGCGCCAAAAGTTCCTGGTATGCCCCACCCAGGACTCTGTAATTCGAATAATATACCCAAAAAACCAAATGTTGTTAGCAATGAGGCAACAACAGGATTAGTAAGAAATCGCACGAGATTCTCAGACCAATTCTCAGAAAATGATTTTACAGTTGCATCACTAAGTTCTAATGACACTAATAGTTCATCCATATTTTCAGCAGTGCCATCAGCCATTTTATACCTCAGGGCCTGTTCGGTAGTTAGGGTAATTAGTTTCCCTTCTTTACGCCCTTCTAGATCAGTTACCTCAACTGAATCATCATCGATAATTACGTGAGTAAATGACAATTCTTCATCGACCATACATTTGGCAATAATAGTATTGCGGTCCCGACTCTCCGCGGTGGATGCCATTTCCTCGCGCATATAGCTTATCACTTTTTCTGATGCTTTATTCCCGGACATATCCACCGCTGTGGCAGCACCAATTGTACCGCCACCAGTCATGTATATGGTTTCGCAGGATAAAGAAATCAACGCTCCAGCAGATATCGCCCGTCGATTAATAAAGGCAACAGTCGGTACATCTGAATCAAGAATAGCATCTTTAATTTGTGTAGCGGCATCTACACGTCCACCAAAAGTATCAATGTCAAAAATAATAACTTCAACTTGATCCTTCTCAGCTTCTTCTATTACTCGCTCAATAAACGTAGGAAGACCCAAATCAATGACGCCTTGAATGGGAACACGGTATACGTTTTGGTCAGCACTGTATAAAAAACCAGTAAAAAGAATGATGAAGAGTGGAAAAATCTCTTTATTATATTTTTGTGTAATCAAAATTCCCCGGAATTAAATATTGACCAATATGAAATTACCTTAGATTCTGCTAAAACTGATACACAGAATTCAATTAATGACACGTAATAATCGTCTCACATATACAGCATTAACGCAGATTTCAGAATGGTTAAGGAAAAGGACTTTAACTATTCAATATCGGTACGCTCATAAACTTTCCCAGATATTTTATAATCATTTAGTAATCAGACAAAAGGAGGCTCGAAAGAATATAGCTATAGCATTCCCAGGGTATTCTGAAGCACGGAGAGAATTGATACTAAAAAATAGTTATATTTTTTTCATTCGCAACACGATGCAATTCTTATCATTCCCAAGGGGCTATCAAGATGCAGATATAACCGTAAACGGTAAGGAGTATCTTGATGAAGCGCTCGCCAAAAAACGGGGGGTAATTCTTGTCACAGGACATTTTGGTGTGTGGGAAATTATGCTGGCATGGTTTGGTCTAAACCAGTATTCAATGTTGGTTGTTGGACAAAAACAAAAAAATTCGGGCGCGGATATATTTGTCAATCAATTACGGGAAAATACTGGCATAAAGATGATTCCTCGAAAATCTTCACTTGAATTAATGTATGAGTCGTTAGCAAGGAATAACATTTTAACTTTAGCTAGCGACCAAGATGCAAAAAAACGAGGTATATTTGTAAAATTTTTTAACCTACATGCCTCTACGCCAAAAGGTGCTGCACGTTTTCATTTGGAATATGGATCCCCGCTGATATTTGTTACTTGTCACTTGGAAAAATCAAATAACCATGTGTTAGATATATTGCCAATTCCAACTGATTCAAACTCAACTATTGCATCAATAACCCAATCTTATACATTGATGCTGGAAAAAATAATTACATTTTACCCTCAACAATATTTCTGGTTTCATCGGCGCTGGAAAACAAAAAAACCATAAACGGAATTAACATGACAAAACATTTAAGTATAGATAGCACTAACATTTTAGATACGTCTGCAGAAGTGTTAGATAATGGTGGAATAATCGTTTACCCAACAGATACGCTATATGGTTTTGGCGTTGATGCCAGAAATAAAGACGGAATCGATAAAATTAATAAAATCAAGGGGCGAAACAGTCCCATGAGTGTTATTGCAGCTGATTTTGAACAATTGTTATCATGGACCTTAACCTCTGATGTAGAGACAGATCTAGTTAATGAAAATATTGGTGATAAAACAACATTTATACTTCCTGCAGTAGAAGGTATAATTCATGGTTCGATACTGGGCCCTGATAATACAATAGGTGTTCGAATTCCAACTCACCAATTTGGCCCTGATCTTGTAGCCAAAATAGGCTATCCTATTACATCATCCAGCGTAAATCGCCATGGGAACAAACCCTTGAATAATCCGGCAATGATCATTCAGGAATTTGGTGAAGAAATCGATCTAATTATTGATGATGGTATTTTACCATCATCCAAAGGATCAACAATCTATATGGTCCATAACAATCAATTGAAGAAGATCCGTTAATGAAAATTTTCCATATTATTTTTCTATCGATATTCACAATATTGATTGGACAATCAGCATGGCCCTTCCAGATTGGAGAAAGATTAACCTACGATGTATCATTTACAGGGATTACTGCGGGCCAAGCATCATTGGAAGTAGTTAATGATACCGTTTTAAATAATAACCATCAATTACATATCCGATTTAACGCCAGAACCACCTTCCCGGTTAGTTCAATCTACACTATTAATGATCAGGTTGATACTTGGTTGGATTCAAAATATTTGTACACTAAAAAATTGACAAAAAATATTCGTGAGGGTAATTATAAAAATGATTCATATACGATTATTGATTATGATCAATCGATTGCCATAACAAATGGAGATACAGTGATCATTGATCAATTTTTACGCGATCCATACTCTTTATTTTATTTTCTCCGTACGATACCGCTAATCATAGATGAAACAATTGATTTCACTGCATTCGATGGAAAAAAAATCACTCCATTCCAGGTAATTACAAAAACCAAAGAAACAATTAATACTATGGCTGGTACATTCTCATGTCTAGTTGTGAAGCCATTTCGTAAAGGAGCCACATTGCTGAAAAACAAAGGTGATATGATGATTTGGTTCAGTGATGATAAAATTAGATTACCTATTCAGATCAGGATCAAACTGAAATACGGTTCTATGCTGCTAAAGATAAAAGATATTAATTTGTAAAAAGTCGGCCAATATCATTAATCATTACTGTAGCCATTAATAATAGTAAAAATGCCATCCCGATCTGCTGAATAATCATCCTGGTCTTTAGTGTAAATTTGCGGCGGAACAATGATTCAGTTAAAATAATAAACACGTGACCACCATCAAGCCCTGGAACAGGAAGGAAATTGATAAATGCCAGATTACAACTGATGATTGCCATAAATGTGAGTAATGATACCAATCCTGCACGGGCAGTTTCACCCGCTATTTGAGCAATTAATATTGGACCACCTAAATCACTTATCGATGCTTCACCGGAGATTAGCAACTTGATGGATAAAACAACTAATCCAAGCCCTCCTACAGTTGAATTAACGCCTATCTGGGCAGCTTTAAAAAACCCAATTGGTCTATAAGTAAATTCCGGTGCTATACCAATTGCACCAAGCGTATCCAGCTTACCATTAATAGGTTGTATCTGAAAACTTGTAGTAATTGATTGTTCATATTCAACACCATCTCTTTGATAGGTGAGGGTAATCGGAGTACTAGGCATTGCATGAATAGCAGTTGATAATTCCGTCCATGTTGAGATTTGAACATCATCAACTGAAAGAATCCTGTCCCCTGGTAATAACCCCATATTTTTTGCAGGCATATCATTTATTAGGCTATGAATTACCGGATCATCTTTTGGTTCTGGTATTCCCTGATTCCAGGCCACACCAGCAAAAATGATAAATGCCAATAAAATATTCATAATTACCCCGGCACTCATTACCCAGATTTGTGCCCAGACAGGTTTACCCATGAGTTCATATGGCTTATTTTCGATTGTCCCATCCATGCTTTCATCAATCATCCCGGCCATTTTTACATACCCACCCAATGGAATGATAGCAAAACAATATTCTGTACCGGTACCCGAACGGCCAGGCTTTTTTACAGCCCAGTTATATATAGGTCCCCATGATATTTTTCCATCTTGATCTTTTCTATAAAAAAATAATTTTATTTCGAAACCATTTGGCACTGATGTTATTGTCATTAATCTAGGAGGAAACCCAATCGAAAATCTGTCCACCCGAACACCAACGGAGCGAGCTGCGAAAAAATGACCCAACTCGTGGACCATCACAATTACTCCCAGTACGATTATAAATGCAAAAATTGTAGTCATTAATGTATGTCCTTGATTTTATGCTTCTACAGCATTCCTTACAAACTCTGCTGCCCAAAGTTCCAATTTTAACAATTCTTCCAAATTTGGATGTTCAATCCAATCATGGGCTGCACATGTTTCTTCAATGATCCGAGGAATATCAGTGAATTTAATTCTATTATCCAAGAAATTGTAAACAGCATTATCATTGGCAATATTGAGAGCAGCTGTGGTAGTTCCTCCAGAACGCAAGGCTTCATATGCTAATCTAATGCAAGGAAAGCGATCTAGGTCCTTATCTTCAAATGTTAATTGTCCAATCTGCACTAAATCAAGTTCATCCCAATTTGCTGCCGCATGATGTGGATAAGTCAAGGCATATTGAATTGGTACTTTCATATCAGGTACCCCCATTTGGGCTTTCACAGAACTGTCTTTGAATTCAACCATTGAATGAATGATTGACTGTGGATGAACAACAATATCAATCTGATCCGCAGAAAAATTAAATAACCAATGCGCCTCAATCACCTCTAAACCCTTATTCATCATTGTTGCCGAGTCAATCGTAATTTTATTCCCCATGTCCCAGTTGGGGTGATTCAAGGCTTCATTTACTGTAATATCAGAAAATGTTTTCAATCCTCTTGTTCGAAATGGGCCACCGCTACCTGTTAAGATAATCCTACGAACATCTTCAAGTTTTTCTCCAGTGAGACATTGCCATATGGCCGAATGTTCACTATCCACAGGATATATACTTGCCCCTGTTTCTTCTTTTGTCCGATTAATAATATCACCTGCCATTACCAGACTTTCTTTATTACTTAAGGCAACATCTACTCCAATTTTAACTGCATTCAAAGTTGGCTCCATTCCTGCAGTCCCAACAAGACCATTCATCAATAAATCCACATCATCCCTTTGTGATATTTCCAATAAGCCTTCTCTGCCTATTAAGACATCTATATTTTCTCCCGTTAATCCATCTTTAACTTCTAAAGCAGATGAGTCATTAATTACAGCCACAGCTTTTGGTCGGTACTTTTTTGCTTGCTCAATAATCTTTTTAGCGTTCTGGTAAGCAGAAAGGTATACTACCTCTAAATCTTCATCTAGTTGATCTATAACAACCAATGTATTAACACCAATTGATCCTGTGGATCCAAGTATTGAAATTCGTTTTGCCATACTTAATTAAAGGATTTAAGTAAACTTAAAGAAAATTGAGTTAATTTATTATTGATACGTACCTGTGTCCCAATACTCCAGCTAGAAAATGAAATAATCTTTCCTAACAACACATAATTCGCTGAACCAGAAATTTTTTCTGGTATTTCTCCATCACCTTGATAAAATATTCTGCTTGTGTATTGATTAATTCCAAACCCAAAATAGAATGGAAATACTTTGAATATGCTACCTTTAGATATTGCTGCATCTATTGTTCTACAATGTAGATGCCGCGGCCCATCCATCTTAGCCACACTTAGGTCAGCCACCCACTGAGATGTATCATCTTCAGATAGGGATAATGAAAAACCATAACCAGAATATTCTAAAATATCATTATCGGTTGTTAATCCCCCAAAAATTCCATTTATTTTTAGGTTTTCTGTTACGAGTAATGCGCCATGAATTATCGGTAGTCCAACAATTGATTTGCCCGAAAATGAGCGTCCTGTTAAATCATTACCGACTGCAGTATTAATACTTACATAAAAACGGTTGGCTAAATCGGACGCTGAGAATTGATGATATCCTAATGAAAAAGATGTACTGCGTACCAATGGTTCAACTCTAGTTACAAAATTACTCTCAGCAACTGCTGAAAGATCATATGAAGGAAACTGGCCTAATAGATATTGGGATAAAATAAAAAGTATTGTTATAAATCGTTTCATACAATTTATACATAAATAATACTAGATAATTCCACGTTCGCTTGTATCAATAAAATCAATAATTTCTTTAATTTCCACTGAGTTTGCCATTTCGTTTTTCATTTCTTCCAACGCACTCGACCTAGGTAAATCTGAACGAAAATATTTACGATATGTCTTTTTGATATTTGTCATTGCTTCTGTGGTATAACCTCTTCTCTTAAGACCAATTGAATTGATACCACCATAACGTAATGGTTCCCCTGCAGCTAAAATGAACGGTGGTACATCTTGCACCGCACGAAAACCGCCACCAATAAATACATGAGCTCCGATTCTACAAAATTGATGTACAAGCACACCACCTCCCAAGGAAGCAGATTCTTTGATTTCTACATGGCCACCCAAGGTGGCCATGTTAGCCATGATCACATTATCACTAATAATACAATCATGTGCAACGTGGGCAGCTGCCATTAACAACACATTGTTACCAATTTTGGTCGTACCATAAGCCGTTGTACCGCGGTTAATAGTTACATTTTCCCTTACTGTTACATTACTGCCTATTGTAGTTCCAGTTTTCTCACCTTTATATTTCAAATCTTGCGGTATTTCACCAATACTGCAATTGTGAAATATTGTACAATTATCACCGATGATAGTACCAGTGCAAATGGTATTGAAATTTCCAACCGATGAGTTATCACCAATAGTTACACCAGCTTCAATTACCGTATATGCTCCAATGGTTACTTTATTGCCAAGTCTTGCTTCACCACTTACTTGGGCAGTAGGATGAATGGGTGCAGTTATATTATACTCCTGCTCTATTTACAATGTTGGCCATTATATTGGCTTCAGCGACCAATTTTCCGCAAACATATGCTTCACCGCGCAGTTTTACACCACCTAGGCGAATTTTTACTAGTTCCATTTTTATTTCTACTTGGTCACCAGGTGTAATCGGGATTCGAAATTTTGAATCACTTATTGAGGAAAATAACATATTCTTTTGCAATGGATCGGGAACAGTATTTAATACAAGAAATGCACCGGCCTGCGCCATACTCTCTAAAATCAATACGGCTGGCATAACGGGTTGATCCGGGAAATGTCCTACAAAATAAGGCTCATTAATAGTAACATTTTTAATTGCTGTAAGACTTACACCTGCAGAGATCTCCTTAATACGATCAATAAGTATCATTGGATATCGATGGGGGAGAATTTTTATAATATCCTGGATTTCAAATTGCGATTTATTTTTCACAACCTAAACCCGAATTTCAGTCTAATTGGTCGCTGTATACTTTCCGGATCATTTTCACGAATTCT
>JBJKZU010000095.1:0-15826 GCA_045569095.1 Fidelibacterota bacterium | reverse complement strand
TTTATGTGCAGCCGTAAGACCGTACATATCATATACTTCCCCATTTGCCGTGAGTTTTCCATGAAAATCTGAACCATAGTATGAACTAATACCGGTAATTACCTTAGGTACATGTTTCGCTGTCTTAAGACTCCTTGTATTCGAATTTTTCCTCGTGCTAGTTGTATTCCCATAGCGCGGCGAATTTGTACAATCAGCAAATAATATACACATGAACAATAGCAACCACTTACTCATGAGCCCAATTCCACGTTTCCGATAAGTTCAGAAATAGATCCAGTATCATTTTGATCAAGCAATGTATCCAGTTCTAGAATAATACTGTTACCTACATCCGGATCCCTGTAATTCGCTGTGCCAACCTCTACAGCGACTGCACCAGCTAAAACGTATTCAAGTACATCATCCGCAGAAATGATCCCACCAATACCAATCAAGGGAATGTCCACCGCTTGATAAATCTTATGTACACAGGCCAAACCAACCGGTTTAATGGCTGGACCGGATAGGCCACCGTAACCATAATAAATATTACTTTTCTTATTAGTGGTATTAATGCTCATTCCCACTAATGTATTTATTGCTGAAAGCGCATCAGCACCACCCTTTTCCGCAGCAACGCCAATAGCAGCAATATCCGTAACATTGGGACTCAATTTCATGATTAATAGACGATCTGTTAGTTTTCGAAGTTTCGTTGTAAGCTGTTCCGTAAGATCACAATCCACACCAAACTCCATCCCGCCTACATTTACATTTGGACATGATATATTTATTTCATATCCAGCAATATTTGAAGATACTTGTTCCGTCATTTCTAATATTTCACAATATTCATCCTCTGTACTCCCCGCAATATTCATTATGATCGGTGTCTTGAATTCTTCATATAAGGGAATCATTTTTTTAATGTATTCCTCCACACCAATATTTGCCAATCCAATCGAATTTAGCATACCAGATGGAGTTTCAACGATCCGCGGAGGTGGATTTCCTTCACGGGGATAACGGGTGACCGATTTTGTTACAATCGCACCCAGAACATTAATATCCGCCAGTTTAGATACTTCTGTACCATAACCGTAGGTACCAGACGCTACAAATATGGGATTTTTGAAATCTACTGAACCTATTTTAATCTGTAAGTCAGCCAATTATAACGTCCTTTGACTGATATACTGGTCCATCAATGCATACTAATGAATACTTCTCGTGATAACTGTTCTCAGCGATATTTCCGTTTACTCTCTTCACAACACAGCCCTGGCAGATACCTACACCACAACCCATGTAGCTTTCTACACTAATTTGGGCTGGTATTTGATGAGCAGCGGCAAAATCCTGCACCGCTTTTAGCATTGGTTCTGGACCACAAGCAAATATTTCCGGCTTCCTTGTATTTTCCAAGCTTTTTACAATGGCTGGGATGACCGTGCCTGCAATACCTACCGTCCCGTCATCCGTCGCCAGGAAAATGTTATTTTGCGGTTCGTGGTCTATGAAATGCTCTACACTAGTACGAGCACCGAGCACTAGGACTACATCCTGACCTGCTGCTGTAGATTCCCCATACATGTTTAATATGGGCGCTAGACCAACACCACCGCCCACAAGAACCGCTGTGAATGTATTATCGTTCCTTCTAAAGGTGTTTCCTAGCGGGCCCAAGATGTCCAGCGCAGTGCCTGCATTCAATTCCGTTAATATCTGGGTCATTCTGCCAAATACTTTGTAAATAATCTCTATTTTATCACCATCTACAGCAGCGATACTCATGGGTCGTCGCAGAGGACTTTCCCAAGAAGAATGTACCAAAATTTGGATAAATTGACCCGCGCCCTTATACTGTTTAGCAACGCCGGGCGCCTTCATTTTCATCTTCCAGATATTGCTGGCAATTAGCTTATTTTCTATAACCTTAGCAATTTCAATCTTCAATAGTAGTGTCCTTTACTGCTTCCTGGTTATCGGCTTGCATTGGATCCTCAGGTAATTCAATGATTTCAGCCTCATTATCAGGCACATCCTTTGTGTCTACCTGATTTATCATGGATATCATTTTTTGCAATTCCTCATAACGATTTATTGTAGCCAGGGCCTGCTCACTTTCTGGTTTATGCCTTTGTAGCCAGTCATAATAAAATACGGCACTATCCGCCTGGGAAAAATGACGATCATACATTACTGCTAAGAACATGGCTGAACGGGCAGCTACATCACTACTCTCATCCTGGTGTAGGATTTGTTTGAAAATTTCCAGTGAACCACCCGGATCAGATTGCCAATCCAATTCACCCTGCCGAAATAGTTGATTTGATGAACCATCAAGATTATCCATACCGTAACGCTCGCGCATATATTCAGCAAATTCAGAGCGTGGATATTTATTCAATAGTTTATCACGCAGTGTAATTGCCATAGTGGTATCATCCTGTTGTGCAGCTAAATAGGCAGCGGTGAACAATGCTTTTGCGTACTGTCCAGTAGTTGGTAAACTATCTATAATATTCATAAAATAAGGAATAGCTTCAGTGGGATGATTAAAGTGAAAGGCTACCAGTTCACCCATATTGTAATAATGATTAGCGAGTGATTCAAAATTGGGTGACAAATCGGCTGTCTGTACCTCATTTACGGTACTTGAATCATTGTTAATAGAATCAGTTTGTGTTTTTACAAAAGTTTCCAACAGAGTGGCTATAGAAATCTGTGAATCCTTGTAGGACTTAATTTGCTTCACGCGGAGGTTTGCGGTAGGTGTGTATTGAGATTTTCGGTATTCTCTGGTGACCTGGCTAAACTGTTTTTCCGCATCCTCTAGATCCCAATCTTCATTCATAGCAAATTCTCCAAGCATATAATATGCTTCAGCAGAATTCCCAGATCGGGGATAATCTTTTATAATTGATTCTAAGCGGTTCTTGGCCATATCATTCTTTCCTTGCATCTGATATAAACGGACCAATTCAAGTTCCAGGTTGCCATGGATTCTAGTAAAGCGATCATCTACCAGTATTGATTTTATTTCTGACATCACCACATCCCAATTACCCAATAAACGGTGGATACGTACAATTTGTAGATTGGCTTCTTCGATTCGTTTTTTTGATAGTGAATAACGGATAACATTTTTATTTGCATTCAGCGCCAATTCATAATCTTTTTTATCAAAAGCCAATATGGAAATGCGGTAATAAATCTGACCTCGTTTGTCCGCATCGCTGGTTAGTTCTGCGCCTTTGAGCAGGTTTTCCAAGGCTAACTTATCTTCATTTAATTCCAACTGTATCTCAGAGATGGATAAGTGCATCTCCGCCTTTTGGTCCTTACTTAGCGATTCATCCAGGTTAGCAGTCAGTGCTTCAAGGGCTGCCTGAGATTTTCCCTGTTTCCACTTTACCATAGCCTGCCAGTACCCACTTTCAAATGGATATGTTTTACCAAACTCATCCGCAAACTGCTGAAAAGTTGCTTCAGCCAGGCGGTATTCTTGACGATAAAAATGTGCCTTCCCAATCAATAATAGTGCATCTTTACGGTATCGGGTGTCAGGATATTTTTCAAGCACTAGCCTAGATTTATCGATTACTTTTGAATAAGAATCAATTGCGGATACAGGAATTGTCTCACCTGCTTTTTCCAGTCGTACCTTCTCTGCTTTCTTGAAGTACTGCTCAGCGTTATAGAACGTATTGAAATACGCACAGGATAAAAGGCAGAAACCTAGAGGAATGGCAACAAAATGTCTGTATTTCAAGTTAATACCAGCAAAATTCGTTCGAAAATTCTAATCTACTGGTGGGAATTCCAACCAATTAACTTGTTGAATCACGGACGAACTCAGGATAATTTGGACCATGCGCATCGCAAAATTATGTGCCATTATTTTATCATTTTCTTTTGCTAATGCGCAGGATCTCGATTCAATAGGGCCAGATCTGGGCATCTATACTGGTTTCATCGAAATCAAAGCAGACAGTATGGGAGTACCCTTGTTTTTAGATGGTATTTTTATTGGTGAAACTCCGTTGGTGAATCCAATCCCCGTTTTACCCGGTTTTCATGAAGTTAGTTACCTGCCACCTGAGGAGACAGAACGAGTCAGGGACCATGTCATGTTTTCCGATGCTGTGAAACGCATCTATGTTCCGCCAGGCGCTGTGAAACAGGTATTTCTATATTACCAAAACCAGTACAGTTATTTAAGAGCAGCACGAGTGCAGGCCCAAGTAGTGCGCTATGTTGGCATTGCCTTTATCATGATATTTATGAATTTGATCTGGCTGGCAATATAAACTACCAAATTAGTCTGTTGTCACACCAGATTATCTCAGTAAATTTGCAATATGGAAGATCATCGTACGCCCGATCCAACGCTTAAATTCAAACCGGATTATAAATGGCCTGAACCAGGCACTGAGCGAAATTGTCCTGCAGATCCAACTATTCCCTGGCAACTGAATGAAGATGTTCCTGCATATTATGGTAAACCCTGGTGGTGTTTTAAATGCCAGTTTCAATTCTCTGAAGAAGATTTAACGCAAGGGGTTACCTGCCTGAACAGCACCACTAGAGAAGAACCAGAAGAGTAATTCTAACCAACCGAATTACCTGCCTTAGGCTTACGCCTTTATTATTTCTCTATTATCATCAATAATATCATCTACGATCCAGCGCACCACTGCCGCATCATCCAGGAAACCTATTTTTGGTATACTATCAGGTATATCATCATCAGGATCGACAAAATACTGCAACGCAAAGAGAATCTTTTGCCGTAATTCAGTGCTCTGAATAGGGTAGGTTGAAAGGAACTGATATAATTTTGCTACATCCTGAACTAGTTGCAGCTGAGCATTATCCAGGTGCGATGAGCCTATCAACAACTCTAACTTATCCGGCACACGACTCAAAACTTCCTTTTCAATTTCAAGATCGACTTGCTCGATCTCTTTTCGATAACGGGCTTTATCTTTTTCAGTAAGTTGTATTTGATTTGGGGTTTCCATTGCTGTATAATTTACATAGCGAATTAAATCAATATTAAATTAAATGAATCTAGTACAAGAAATAAAATCCCGTCTGAAAAAATCCATGACTATCGATCACCTAACCATAATGGATGACACGGGTAAGCATCTACGGCATAAGCATTATGATGGCGGCAAACATTTTCAAATAATAATTGTTTCTAGCACTTTTGAGGGAATATCGTTATTAGATCGACACAAACTTGTTTATCAAGCATTAAATGGTATGATCAAGAATGAAATCCATGCCATAAAATTGAAAACCATTGCTACTAGCGAGTATACAAATGAAAAGGATATAGAATCATGTCAGTAAATAATCTCACCCCGCTGGAACTGGTAACCCACTTATTTTCCTGCATGCAGATCGCTGATAATCAAATTGACTGGGAAGAAAAAGAGGTTTGGGCTGATACCTTAACCGAGTTATTCCCAGATCATACACCGCACCGGGCCAAGGAAATTCTGCAAACAGCATATCAAACTGTTCTTCCATTGGATAATTATGGTCGAAAAAACCATCTAATTGCAGTATGTAAAAAGCTCAAGAACCATTACGACCAGGAAACACTCCAAAATGATCTAGCACCAAAAATAACGGAACTCATCGATGCAGATGGTATGGTACTTTCAGCAGAAGTTGATCTAGCAGGAGTTATCGAGAATGAACTAGGGATCCAGATTGAGATTTCTGATGATTAATCCCCACCAAAATCACTATAATTTGGTGTGTATCTCTCTCCATTTAAAATCGCTGCCATATCTTCTTCCAACGATTGAATAGGAGATTCAATCACCCGCCCGATTTCACTGCTATTCCTGTAAAGTATTAATGTTGGGACATGGTGAATATTCAGCCCTATTTCTTCACCATCGGGGCTTTTCTTTTCCTGATCCACATTGATCAAGGTCAAGTAAGACTCATTGAAATTTGCTGCATCCAAGATCCGGTAAATACGCGGCACTTCCCTTCTGCTATCTATGCACCATGTTCCCATGAATAGCTTAATAGACAGATTTTCACTATCATTTTTTATCACCTGTATTGCTTCCTTATTTATTGCATAAGCAGCGTATTCCTTATTAAACCACACTGCGAAGGGATCTTGTTCTAGTCCAATCCTATTGCTTAAGCCAACCAGCATTTTTGTTTTTGATTGTCTATTAAATACTGCTTGATTGATCGTTGCGCTACAAGAAGTGAATAAATTGCTAACCATTATGACCATAATAAAATTTTTCATATCCTGAAACTAAAAGGATATAGTTATTTCCACAATAGCATCTTACAGTTCTGGATAAACCTGTGTGTCTGGATCTGGTAAAATTATACACCCCCACCAATTTAAATAATGGCTGCAATCATTTGGTCAGGGATGCTAAGACACCACCACCATCTTAGCGATGGCACCCAAAAACTATCGTCGTTCTAATTGTTTCATATGCCATCCTTAGATCAAGGATAATAATTAATGTTTAAGAATTTATGCTGGTGTGAACAAATGCCAAATGTGCCTAGGAAAGTTTTGTGTGAGAAATGATCATTGAATATCATGCCAATGGCCATGCTCGGGGGACCATACTTTCCCAGGTGGCGCTTCACCAGGTTGTGGTGTAGCCACACTGATACCCGGTTGGGCAAGATTTGATGCAGCGCCAGGTACTGTGCCAGCAGGATTTCCTGCGATGTCATGCCAGTGACCATGCTCCGAGGACCATACTTTTCCAGGTGGCGCTTCACCAGGTTGTGGTGTAGCCACACTGGTACCTGGTTGGGGAACTACGGATGTTGGTATTGAACTATTTGTTGTAGTGATGGTGCTAGTTTCTGAATCCATGAAAAAGAACAACAAGAATATGCCCCCTAAAACACCAGCAATAACCCACTGCTGGTTGAAACTTTTGGCGGCCTGGCCGTGGCAAACCTTGAATTTTTTTCCACTCCCACAGTGACAAGGATCATTGCGATTTTGTTTTATCATGAAATATTTCTCCCAGCCAATTTTACGCTAACTAACTCAAATTAGCTATAAACAATAAAACGCACCAGGACGACATAATCAATATTTAAGAATTAAACTTTCTAGTGAATAATAATAAAATAATTTTAAGACTCGTAATTTCGGTTTTCTATGAAGATTTTTGTTCGCTACTGCCTGCGGCACATATTGGGTTTAAAACTTGTTTAAAAATTCATTATAACGACTATAATTGACAAGACTTGGTCGAGGGCAAGGTCATAGCCAGGTACACCTAAATAGGAAATTTCAGTTATAGTTTTATTGTTAATCCCAAAAGATATGCTGGCAAGAATTAATGATAATAGGAGTCGCGTAATTTTTGTTGAAACCTTAAAAATGTCCTTTATATTTATCCGCTGGATATTTCTGGATGTTCTTTTCCATTTTTTTCTTTATCGCATCTGAAATATCAATGTTGTTTTTGTTACAAAATGCTAAAGTATATATCACTATATCAGCGATTTCATCTATTGCATTTTCTCTAATGTCACCTGCTTTCATTAACTCCTGCGCTTGGTCCAGACTAAGCCATTGAAATAATTCCATCAGTTCCGCTACTTCAACCGCAAGTGACATGGCCAAGTTCTTTGGACTATGAAACTGTTTCCAATCTCTTTCATCCACAAAGGATTCTACAATTAACCTTAATTCATCTATGGTAGTTTTATTATCAGACATTATCTAAATCTACGACTGCTCTCACAAACAAAAATCTCCGCTAATTGTCGGAGCTTGATATCTAAAGAAAATTTTTGAATAATATGATCTCAATGGCATCTAATCTTTTCTTTATTTCTCTATTCGTATCCAACCAAAGTAATGATTTAATCCTCTTATGATAAGACCAAATAATATACCAAAAAATATCCAGGAAGGTATTATAGTGTATACACTGGGAAGGATAAACCCTAGTATAATTACTATACCATAAAAAAAGAATATCGGTAATACTGATTCTTGTTTTTTAATAAAACTTTTTTCATTGAAATCCAGCCCTCTTCTCTCCGCCTTTTTTCTTGCAGATTTAATATTGAGTTCCATGAATCGTTGATACAGTTTTTTCATTATTAAATCTACCCATCATACTACAAACAAAAAACCCCGCTATCAGCGGGGCTATTGATTGAAAAATAGGATACTTATTGTTTTTCCAAGGGCAACATCTATTGTAATGAATACTCCACTGTAAATAACATAACGCAAATAATCATTAATGATAAAGAAGGCAATCTCTTGAAGTAAGGTGTATTTACTCGAAAATGAGTGAATAAGGCTGCACCCATTAGCATAGCAATACCGCCTGAACCAATTAATACGAGTTGGGCTAAATCACTTTGAATCATAACCGCAAATGAGAGTTTAAATATACCAACCATATCCCTAAGCCAATCAGGTAGCTGGAATTGCTTGAATTCTTCTATAATATTACTATAACGAACTACCCATACAAAGAAAATGGATACACCTACTATTATCTTTAACGCATCATTAATTACAAAAATAGTTTCCATAGTATTCCTTAAATTATTTTATAATTATTCAAAAAGTGGGCACAAAGTTAAATTAACTAAAAAGCAAAACTGAAACAGTAATTTTGACTATAAAAATAACCCTAAAATGTGTGCAGTTTTTTCTTTCTACCACCCCACTCCACCCCATGTTTTGTCCGCAGTAGGGTGCAACTTTAGTTAAAAAGCCAGTGATAGGTCTAGCAGTCTTAAATGTCTAGAAACAACAAACCCCGCTACTGGACGGGGTTTGTTGTAATTTATTTGAAAGAGTTCAAATAGTTTCCATTAATACTATCTATCGCACTCGTTGAGCAATTCTTACAGAACTATCCATAACATGTTGGATTTGCTCTTGATTAAGACCAATTCTATCCTGAAAGTAAATTTGCATTCTTGGATTCATTTCAAAATTATTCCCATCAGCTTTCGCTCCTTGGATTAATCTAATCATTCCGCGTAAAACAGCATCAAGTTGATTATCAGTAATTCCATTATTCAAAAGACCTTTTTTAATGCGGTCTAAATTATTTACACCTAACCTGTTATAGTGTTTTTCTAATTCAGTATTTTGTTCAAGTTTATTAATATTCATTCTTTTCCTAAATCCAGCGTAGCGTTCCTTAGCTTGCTCAGGAGTGATTAGACCCTGTTCAACGGCAATTTCAATACGCCTTTGAAATCCTTCCCACAATGCTTTGTCCTCCGAATTGCTGATATCTGATGACTTTTGTCCCATAAGCATCATGGGTAAACCCAATGAAAGTATAATCATCAATCGTCTCATATATATTTTCTCCTAAGGATATAAAAAAGTAACAATAATTTAAATAGGGATTTAACTAAAAGGATAAAAATATTTCAAATTCACTCATCATGTTATGACACCAACTTAAATATCAAAAAATAGCGATAATGTCTGCAGTTGTGTCTTTCAACAACTACAAGACCTAAATGTCTAGAAACAACAATTATTGAGTGCAATTTTATGGAATTATGTCAAGTTGTGCTTCAATACTTAAATTAAGAAAAGCATGAAAATCATCCAGAAATTCTGCAGAAGAGCTACCAAAATTTTCTATAAATGAACCTTCAAACCCAAGTTTATTTAAATCATCATAAAAATTCACTCTGTACGTTTCTATACCTACGTTATGAATTAAATATGCAATAAACCATGCTCCTAAATCATATGCAAAACGAGTAGCATCATTCGCTTCTCCATACTCTATATCTTCAAGTCTTTTTCCAAGAGCAAAAAAATTAGACTTTTCATTCATTTTCCATCTCATTCTTTCTTTTAAATAACCCGATTGAACACCTTCTATCTGTGAATATAAAAGCTCCGACATATAATTTGCTCCACCTTCTGACCACCATGGATTTCTTATCATTAAATTGGCTCTCTCATTTTCATCTAAAGTAAAAATATGTGCATGTTGATAAACATGATAGTACTCATGCATCGTCACTACACTATAGTCAGACTCATTTGGAAATGGGTATTTTGAAGCCAATGTTATAATAAAGACAGAATATTCTTCATATTGATTTCTTCGTGTATTTAAACCAGCGCCTCCTTGACTAGCATAATCAATAAAATTATAGCCTCTATTTATACAATATTGAAAATCATTGTTTCCAAGCAAATTATCTTTTTCTATTCTTGTTGTACAATATAAACTATCAAGTTCTTGTGCTGATGCAGAGTCAGTGCCAACAATCCAAAATTCAAGAGGACCATAATTTCCCCAAGTTGCACTTGCAATTTCATAATATTCTATTACGTGGTCAACTTGACTACTTGGGACATCAGATGCATAATAATATTCAGGCAAATCATTAGTTTCTTCTCCCCATAGATTATTCAGAATAACTTCTTCTGTTACTTCTTCACAACTCCAAAAAACTAACCCAATAAATAATAAGAATGATTTCATCACTTTAATCATTTTAAAATCTAGTTATCATCCCATAAATAAAAAACCCCGCTAATAGGCGGGGCTTGATTATTGTAAACATGTTTTACCAAGGAATTATCTCACCATGTCTTAGAAATTGTCCATTTGGAAAATTATCCCTTAAAGCAAAGGCTACAATTTGAGTTGTACTTTCTTCAATCGTAAGAGTTGCATTCTCTCCTCCCATATCGGTTTTTACCCAACCTGGGCAGATTGTGTTTACTTTTATTCCCATCGATAATAATTCATTAGAAAGTATTTTTGTTAAAGCATTTAGAGCTGTTTTAGATATACGGTATGCTGTTGAACCACTGTTCATTTCATCTAATTGTCCCATGCCGCTTGATATATTAATTATTCTGCTACCATTGCCCATTAGCGGTACAATTGATTTACAAACCCTGAGAACGCCAAGAGTATTGGTATTAAATGTTTTTAATATAGAATCTTCGCTTGTTTCAATTGCAGGTAACTGATACTCTTTAATAAAAATTCCCGCATTATTAATTAATAAATCAATATTATTAAATCTTTGTTTAATATCATCCGCAGCCCTCAATACAGAATCAGAATTATCTACATCCATAACTACATAGTTTATTTCATTTTTTGAATGACCCAATTTCGCAATAGTGCTTTGTCCTTTTTTATTATCTTTTACTGTTATTATAATATTATGTTTATCTGAAAGTATTTTAAGTAAACCATACCCAATTCCACGATTTCCTCCAGTGATTACAATATTTTGTTTATTCTGCATAGTATCCCGCTTTTAGTTTTAATTAATATCTAAATTAAGGTATAAAATTTTACCTCTCATACCACAAAAATACCCCGCTAACAGGTGGATATCTTGCTTCAATTTTTGGTTGAGGTTATTTAAAAAGAAATTTAATTTAGCTTTTTTGGGCCAGGAAAAAACATATTCGTCTTTTGCTGGTATTCTTTATAGGCTGGCCTTTTCTGCACAGAGTAATACTCAGCGGGTACCGCTCCTGTATAAGTGACTAAAGTGACATACATTATTTTTGATATCATAAACAAACCTAGACCGAGTAGCACGAAGACAATTACAGACATATTAGGGTAGAGTTTTAACCAAGACTGTATTGATGCAATCACTAAAGCATTCCAAATCATCCATTCAGCAAAATAATTCGGATGGCGGCTGTATTGCCATAAACCAATATTGCACACCGTATTGCGCGCACCTGATTTTTTCATGGCCCGCAGAAACTTGAGTTTTTGTGCATCAGCCACGGATTCCATAATAAATGAAGCTAGCCAAATAATGATACCGATGATTTCGAGAATAGATATTTCTTTGCTTGGGTTACTAGCGATTATGAAGGCAGGTAAGGCTAAAAAAGAAGCGTTTGCTACGCCTTGCACAATCGCTTCTATTTGCATCGCCAGGGCTGTATTTGTTTTACCTGCTTTTAACCAGCGTTTCTTTTGAAATTCGTATCGGGGTAGTTCTTTATCCAAATGACCAGATATCAATAATTTTATTACGCCTAGCCCCATCCGACTGCCAGCAAAAATATAGGCAATACTAACAATAGCTACCCTTAGGCTATCACCTTCACCATATATCCAGGTGAGAATTCCGATAACAGTAAGACCCCATGGCCAGCCTATATCAACATAAGACATTCGACCGGTGCACCATGTTGGCAGGCAAACAACAAAAACAAATAATAATAACTGGGCAATCCCATTAACTAATGACAAAGCGAAAAACTGCTCAGTAACAAGTAATAATATCCAACAAGAAATAAAGGGGATTAAGGGTGTAAAATATACTATTATCAATATTTCAATAATTTTTGTTTATCATTCATAATGAATACATGTAATAATAAATACGGGAAAACAAAAAAAACCATAAATGTGGGGCTTCTAGAGCTAATATTTTTAAGAAATAGTATCATTCAATAAATACACCTGTCGCTTCACCAACCTGCCACTCACTTTCTTCTAAATTAACTCTTTGTCCATTACGATAATAGCATGCAAAAATTAGAGAATCGTAGTATAAAGGATCATTTTCATCCTCAATAAATGTATAATAAAATCCCACAGTTATTTTTACATCATTAGCTACAGCTATATCGTATAACCATGTTTGTTGCTCATTGGCTAATGAACCGCTTAATTCATGAAGATTACCATTTTTCCAGTAACAGGCATTCCAGGCGTCTGCACTTACTGCACCTCTTTCGCCAGCTATATAAAAATCATCACCCTTAAAATCTATGTCATAAGCATCACCAAAATAGTTGGTACTATGGAGATTATTTATATTCAAATCTACCCAAAGTTTCAAAAAATAGCATTACTATGTCTGCAACTGTTTCTTTCCGGAATCCTTCCCCTATACTTTGCCTGCTGCAGGGTAAAACTTTAGTTAAAATCCAGTGTCACTAAATGTATATAAAAATAATCACCGTTACTGGGCGTGGATTTATGATTAATTTCCAAGTTACTTTTTCTATAAAAAGGACAATAATATGCTATATGGAAATTCTAAAAACACTACTTTCACTCAATCCACATATAACTTTAATGCAGGTGTGGGATTTTTTCTTGCTTTGATACTTAGGTATTTTTTTCCATCTGCTCTTGTTGCAGCCTGGTATTGGTATCTATTTGGTGCAGTTATTTTTTCAATACCTGGATTAATAGCATCATATAAGCAATTCAAATCAGGGTATTCTCTTGAACAAGTGAAATTAACAAAACGACCATTTAGGACATTTAGTTAAAACAAAAAACCCCGCTACTTGCGGGGCTTGATATATATATATATATATATTACTTAATAAGTTTATTCTTTCTGGTTTGAATAGAGTTGCCAAATTTCATTACTACTAAATAGGAACCTGATGCAACTGAGCTTCCTACCATATCACTTCCATTCCAAGCTATGTTATACTTTCCACTATGCATATGTTTTCCAATTAAGTTCATTACCCACTTACCTGTGATATCATAAATACCAATATCCACATATCCAGAATTATTGATTGTGAAATCAACCCTAATTGAATTATTAAATGGATTCGGGTATAATGTATCCAGCGAAAATCTATTCGGGGAAGCATAAGGTTTATTATCAATGCTAACAACTGATGCTTCTTCATTCATAACAATATCAAAAATGCCAACTAAACCATTTTCTGTTTCTTCCAATGGTATTACTAAACCAGGGTGATTTTCTTCCCATTCTTCATTAATAAAGGGGTCAATTTCAAAATAGCATTGAGTGACTAATTCTAAACCAGAAGGGCTAGTAATTTTATAATGGAAATGCCTTGGTCGACCTGTATAATATCCAGGAAATATTGATTCAAAATCATAATATCCATTTTCATCAGTAACAATAACACCTCTCAAATTGTATGGGTCGTTATCAGAGTTTCCAGAGTCACATTCTTGAAAGATAGTATAGCAACCTTCATCATTTGCATGCCATACATCCACTAATGCATTTTGAATTGGGGTCTCACAATCATTAGCAGTTACAATGCCTGAAATAAAGATACGAGTACCAGGTTCATTAGAATTGGCTAATATTCTTCTTTGAGGGCGTTCTTCAGACCAATAGGGACCTAAAATATCAGGATAAGTGGTACTGCAATCCCTACCTACCAATATAGAACCAGGCATAATTCCTGTACCAATTGTCCCTATAATTCCATTTTTAATAAATGTTCGCCTTTTCATATCCAAATCTAACCATCATCCCAAAAACAAAAAACCCCGTTACTTTGCGGGGCTTGATGTAATTCTGGTTTTTTATTCACACTCGCCTTCAGTCCATTCTGTGTTACCGGCATTTTCAGCATAGCAATCATTTGAATACGTTTGTCCATCACAGCCACAAACTGGATCATAGATTTCATAACAAGAATCATTGGATATTTTAGATTCATCTATACATTCACCATTATCTTCACAACTCCAAAAAACCAACCCATTAAATAATAGTAGTGGTGTGATATACCTAACCATACCCAAATCTACCAATCATCCTACAAACAAAAAACCCCACGACTGTGGGGCTTGATTGAGCCAGAGGTGTTTCATTCAGTTATTTTGGCAAATTTGATGCACCAGTCTCAACCGTGTATATTTTTCCATCCTTATAAGTATAAAAAGCCAAGACTGCTTGTTTATTTCCATCATCAAATGATACAAAAGCATGTTCTACACCAACGTCGTCATTTTCGAAAAGAATTCTGACTTTTTTTCTATTGACGTCTCCACTCATCCCCCAATTGACAACTTCAGATTTGGACAGAATTTTCCCGGCAGCATGCAACGTGAATTTGCAATCATCGTGTAAACAGTCATTCAAACCCGCTTCATCACGCGAATCGAGTGCCATTCCCATTTTTTCTAATATGGACATTATTTTTTTCCTTTATTTGCCCCAGAGGCCTTTCATTAAAACAATATTACATCCCGCCAGTCCTAAATGTCTACAAACAAAAACCCGACGAATGTGAAGCTTTATGTCACAAACTCACATAAAATAATTACTTTGTTTCAGTTTCTTCTTCTGAAGTAATTACACTATTGTCTTGTTTGCTATATACATAAAACAAAATAGCAAATACAATCCATACACCAGATTCTACAAATTGGGCGGTTGATGCTGGTAACGCACCGGTAGCCACGTGGTATATATTCATAATTACTGGAAGTAATGCAATTATGACATAGGCTAATCCGGCCTTGAAAAGGTCATCACCCAGCCAAGCAGGCAGCATCCAGGTCAAAATGAGCATAGATGTATATGCCACAAACATAAACTGCACAAACAGTTTAATTTCATCAGTAAGTGTCATGCCATAGCTTTCCAACATAGCTGCAGGTGAAACCAACATCATCGTCGTCATTAACGCACCGAAACCGAAATAAATACGAAATACGAGTTTAAGATTCATTTAATCATCCTTGTTACTTAACTAAATCTACTAAAAATAGCATTACAATGCCTGCAGCTGTTTTTTTACAGCTTTCTCATACGATAAGCGATAAGTAGATTGCTAATCTTCATCTAATGATAACAATGCTTTTTGTCGATTATCTGGCAATTTAACTGGAAGAACCCAAGCAAAGGGAACTGGAAAAATATGGAACAATCCAGTTACACCCCATAACATAACATTTGGACTAAGGTCTTCCTTCGCATCCACTCTTGCTTGCTTTTCCACGTCTTCTAATTTTCCAAATTGATAAAGGGCATCAATTCTCTGTAACGCTGCAATTTCCTGCCCAAACAACAATCCATTAAG
>JBJKZU010000094.1:0-16272 GCA_045569095.1 Fidelibacterota bacterium | reverse complement strand
TAATGGGCCCTTAGCTCAGTGGTTAGAGCAGCGGACTCATAATCCGTTGGTCCGGGGTTCGAATCCCTGAGGGCCCACACATTTCCTATTACCATACCATCAAGTTTTCAGAAAACAATTATAATTGTAATAGGCTTAGATTTAGCATTGTAAAAAATGTTAAAGAATCAATATTTTACCTCTAGGTATTTGCTATGCGGCCAGATTTCCAGATGAAGGACAAAAACGAAAATATTGTTTACGATTCCAAGGATTACGTATACCGATCAGAGGAAACAGAACCGAACAAGGTAACAACAGACGAAATTGCGTTCGAAACTACCACCAGGAATTTTAAGGAAATGGGTTTCGAAGGCATTATCACCTGGGTGCAGGACATCGCCAAGGAGAAGCAGGTATTTGACCAGATGATCACGGCACTGAAAAAGGAAAAAAAGAATGCCTACGAGGATATACAGAATGCAGATAATGACACAATATTTAATCGGGTGAAACGAATCATTGAACTGGATATCTGGGCCGAGGCCATCATGGTAGCATTGCGTAGCGCTGAGAGAGACCGCTTAGGAGATTGGTGGATGTTTAACAACATGGATTTTTATTACCAGAGCAAGGAAGATTACTTTAGTCCCCGTGGCCTAGATGAAATGTATATTATCTCCCAGGTTCAGTCATGGAAAGAAAAGGCAAAAGATCATGCCAATGCAGTAAGAAAAAACTGGAATTCAGTAATGGACCGCAATTTACTGGTTCGATATTTTGAGGATCCGGAGTATGATCCCAGTGTTGATGAAAAATTGCGCATGCAAACAGCTTCATTTGCAAATAGCCTTAATGAATGGCTAACCGTGGCGCTGGAGAAAAAGAACTTCTTTAATTCGATAAAACACTATGTGGTAAAAAGCGTTCTTACAGAAAAACTCTTTACTGAGGAAATATTATTGTTTTATGGGAAAAAGATTCATCCAACATTGCAAGTATTTCTATGGACAGCGCTGGAAGGTGAATTTGATCGTGAGGGTGGGATGTTCTATAATATTGATGCACTATCACGGGGAAAGTTCATTCTAGATAAAGATGAAGAAACTGGTGACCTAACAATGACTATCGATTATAGTAGGGAGTTTTAAGAAAAAACAACTCCTATACGGTAGTCTTTTTTCAAGGAAAATATCTCACTAAATAATAATATGGAAATCGCAGGGGATAAGCCGGACCAATTAAGCTGGGATTACCCGAACCCGTATACCATGAAAGTACAGGTGCTTCTAGAAGAAATCGATCAGCTAGGTCATACAAATAATCGCGTTTACCTTAATTGGATCATGACAGCTGCCTATGAGCATTCGGAAAGTTTGGGTCTGTCCGTTGATGATTACCTTGATATTGGCGTAGCCATGGTTGCCAAACGTCATGAACTAAATTATATCGCGGCAACCTTTGCCAACGATGATCTAATCATTGGTACATGGATAGCAACAAATGACAATCGTTTCAACAGTAAACGCAAGTACCAAATCATCCGATTTGCTGATGAGAAAACTATATTACGTGCTGAGACTGATTGGGTATCAATGAATATCAAGAACGGGAAACCGCAGCGCATGCCTGAGGTATTTATACACTGCTATCAACCAACAATCTTACCGTAGCTATTTAGCTTCGATTGCAGATGTGCGGCTGCCTTTACCAGCCGCATCAAAGGCACGTATCTTTACTGTTCCAGAAACTTCTACAGGCCCAGTAAATAGTGACGATTCTAGGGTGGGATCTGAACCATCAGTAGTATAACGAAGATCAAGCCCAGGGAATTCAACATTCGCCTTTAGTATTCCATTTTCTACCACTGCACCCGGTAAAGGAATACGGTAATGATAACCACCAAAAATAGAATTGAGTCGGGGCAGATCTTTCCGCGCCAATATATTTGTGAAAACATTCCATGCCATTACCATCGCCTTTTCCCTTTCATCCCGATCTGCAATAGTTTCCCAATCTCGATCTGACCAGGCTGTTTCGGCAAAACCAATAATCTTTGGTAAATAATAATATTCTAGCATTTGGTCACCTTTTATGGTTTCGCTCCAGAGCTGGCCCTGGACACCAATGATATTATTTTTATTTTCCGGTAGTAAGCGTTCTCTGTCTTTAAATGTTTTTTCGATATCGATCGGCGCACCGCTGGGAGTGGTAGTTGTGGTCTTAAATAGATCCAGAGGTGCGGTTTCATAGGCGTCCCTTGTTTTATTGAATCCGCCCCAATACAATCCCGGTTCTTCAGGGTCTTTATCATAAGCTAAATCAAAATAAAAATCTGTAACATTACACATAACCACTTCGTAACCAATATTCGCTAGGCGATAGGCCAGGTCTTCTTGTCCCCAAGCATTGACCCAAAAGTAAGGGACTACGTTTTTACCAACAAATTCTGGATTAGGAACAGGTATCCCTTGTGCATCTCTAAGTAGGACTACTTCCTCCCAACCACCGATTTTTATATCATATTTTTCAAGAATATCTGTTGCGCGGCGGAAAAAGTGGGCCTGGAGATTCATTGGATTTTTTACTTTAGGCATCGTTTCCAGGAGTTCATTGATCAATGGGGAATTTGACCAAGAACCATGTGGCACTTCATCTCCACCAGTATGGAAAAAGATAAATGGGACATCCGCTTCTAGATACATATCACTGATGCTCTTAATCACTGTTTCATAAAAATGATAGACAGACTCGCGCGCTACGTTAACCACATTATCCGTGTAGCCTTGTGCTGATGAGTATTGAGAATTTTCAAGGGGATCAATTAACCGATATTCATTCGCCAGTTTTTCCTTACCTTTGGCCATAAAGCGCTGGTACCTTGCCTCCATTGCCTTAATTGCTGCCCTAGAGTGCCCTGGGAAGTTGATAGTAGGTATAAGAGTAATATGTCTTTCTTTAGCATATTGGAGCATTTCAATGAAATCTTCCCTAGTATAAAAACCGCTACCATAAGTGCCTTTTTCGTAGGCAATTGGTCCACTACCATAGGATGGATGGAGCGTCGCCGCAGCCTTAGATGTATGCTGACGCTGACCGCCAACCGCTGTCAACTCGGGGAGCGCTTCTATCTCAATTCTCCAGCCTTCATCCTCAGAGAGATATAACTGCAGGGTATTGAGTTTATAGAAGGCCATTATATCCATTAATTTCAATACAGCCTTTTTTGAGAAAAAATTTCTACAGACATCCAAGTGTTGGCCACGATACGGAAAACGTGGCGCATCCTCAACCCGTACTGTTGGAACTAAGATCTTCCTTTGGGACATTATATAAAAATCTACGGGCATTAATGCCATTAAACTCTGTATACCATAAAAAACTCCCGCTGGATCAGAGCCAGTGATACTCACACCAGAAGTAGAAGAAATATCAAGCACATACGACTCTGTAGTAATACCATTAACAGACATAGGTTCCGTTTGTAAAATAATCGCCCTCCCTTCTGTATAATCTTTCTCAAGCATAGTAAATTTTGTGCCGGTTATTACCTGTAGCATTTGCTGTAAATATTTTGCCTCAGATAATAGATCGGCACTATAGTGAATTTGTAATGTAGCACTCAATTCTAAAGTGCCTGCTGGGGATGTTATGCTAACGGGAGTGGGGATAATTTTATGTGATACATCTTCCGGCAATAATGATAATTTTTCATTTTCCTGATAACGACTTTCAGAGCTTGGTATTGTTACAACATCATCGGGACCACGATTAATCTGTTCTGGCTTTACAAACGGTAAAATTTTATAATCAGTTATTCTTGAGAATGAGGTTTCATTTCCATTGTTATCATAGTGTACAATATATGGATATAGTGGCGCATCAGTTTCCTTGATCAAATAATGTGAAAGATCATAATGCACTGTTACTTGCTCTTTTGGGGCAAGAGAAAAACTCTGCGTTGGAATAATTGTAAACCAATCACCACTAATATGCTTTATAGTAGCCTTCGCATCAGGTGCGTTAGTTATATCCCTTGGACTTTGAGAATAATATATAGCCCAACCCGAATTGCCTAGTGTTTGGTTTGCGTTATTTTGGATGGTAAATGCGGCTCGGCAACTTGATTCTCCTCCCACCATATTTGTGATAACAGTCCATGTTAACTTAATATTCATATCCATTGATTTATTTTCAGTTTCCTGTTTTGCGCAACCGATATTACACAGTAGCAGTGTACCTGATATTACAATGTTTACAAAACGTATAATCATAATGTTTATTTTAGTGCAACATTCTAGAAAATAATATATTGAAAATGCCTTTTTTGAAATGCTACAAATTAGGAAAAACCTACTATTAATTATAAATATGAAGTTTTACTTTTACCATCTCATAACGGAGATAAAATAAATGAAAAATATGTTATTATATATAATAGTCACCGTTTTCTTAATGTCAAGCTGTACAATGGTTTCCCACAGCATTGTGACACCGGAAATTAATTTAAGTGACCTGGATATATCCGATGAAGTTTGGGGCCAGGCAAAATCGGTGAAAATTCTGGGATTAGACTATAATAGAATGTTCAAAAGAAAAATTGAAACTGCAACTATTGGTATGGGTACAACTGGGATACCAATTATAACATCAAAATTTAACCCCGAAACATCTGGCCAATCAGCAGGGTTAACAATTATTGATACTGAAAACTTAGCTTTACAGGATCTACTAAATAAAAATAAAGAATACGATATCTTGATTGCTCCAAAATTTTCGAAAACAATAGAAGGATTTTGGCCACTTTATTGGACTGAGACGGTTATGGTCAAAGCTCGTATCGGAAAAATTAAATGATCTTACGGGATTATTAATATATAACCATTAATATTAGTGTAGCGCTATGAACGTTAATACAGTATTACTGGCATTTAGTTTAATAGCAATTTTTGGCTTTTTATCCGAGGCATTATTCCGCCGAACCAATATACCCGATGTATTATTTCTTATTATACTTGGATTTCTTATCGGCCCTAATGGATTTGGATACACATCGCCAGAGGATCTAGCTTCCGTTGCGCCAGTATGCACGACCTTCACTTTATTGATCCTGATTTTTGATGGAGCATTTAATATTAATCTATCCTCGCTGATTAGGGAATTTTCTTCCAGTCTCATTCTGACAATATACAATTTTATTATTTCCACAATCGTAGTGGGGGGTATATTTTACTATATTCATCAATATCATCTTGATGGCACTACAATGATGGCATCAATGGTTATTGGGTTTTCTCTTGCTGGTGTATCATCTTCATTTGTTATTCCTATATTGAGTCAGATACGTGTAGGAGGAAAATTATTTTCCAGATTAGCACTTGAATCTGCGCTTACAGATGTATTCTGTATTGTAGCAACCCTATCGGTTATAGAAGTTTATACTACTGGAATTTTTGGTGTTCAAAAAACACTCACCTACCTTATTGAATTATTTGCTATTGCTGGATTTATCGGTGTTTTGGGTGGCATAATATGGATTGTTATCAGAGTGTTTGAAGAACAAAATTATATTATTACGATTGCATATTTAATACTGGTTTATTTGGCAACGGAATACTTTGGGGGCAATGGACCTATTGCTGCTTTATTCCTGGGATTGATTTTGAATAACTCAAAGCAGCTTTCCTCTATAAAAGAAGGGATTCTTTCCAGGTCGGTTGCTGAAAAACAAAAAGCTATCCAGGGTGACCTTGGAATTGAAGTTACCTCAGCAACTGAGAAACGGTATTACAATTTGATTTCCTTTTTTCTGAAAGCGTTATTTTTCATTTACGTGGGTATAATACTTGATATTACGGATCAAACAGCGCTGGTGGTCGGTAGCATTTTATCGGTGCTGATCATGATTACTCGCATGGGATCAATGCCATTAACTAAGGGTATGCCAAAAGACCAGCGAAAACTGGTTAATGCAGTTTTTGCCCGGGGACTGGCTGCTGCTGTACTGATTCAGGCAGTGATCCAGGCCGGTATGCCTGGTGCTGAATACATGGCCCGGGTTGTTTATGTTGTAATTATTGGTACAATTGTTCTCAGTTCGCTGCGGGTATTTATTTTGCGGATGAATCTCGCAAAAACAAAAGACTGATCATTTATAATTTTCTTTTCTAGTCCAGACCTTCTTTAGATAATTCTTTGCTTCCTTACTACTTAGGTCTGTATACAGTTTATCATACAATTCCTTCTTATCCATCTTGTTTGCCTTTTTAGATGCTTCCTTAATGTTTGCTTTGTTAACGAGAGCCTTGGATACATTCCCAACACCTGTATTGTAAGCGGGTATAGAACAAAGATATGCTCGCTCGTCATCACGAATACCAGAAAAATAATGATGTCTTATCATGGATAAATAAGCACATCCTAGTTCTACATTGTTTTTGGGTTTGTAAAGGTATCTGCCACTGACATATTTATCCTTTTTATAGATCCACTGGTAGGCATCCCGGGCACCTGTTTTCGGGACCAATTGCATTAATCCATAGGCGGGAACATGCGACTTTGCCTTAGGATTAAAAGCTGATTCTGTTTCTGCAATTGCCAATGCTATTTCCGGAGGAATGTTGAACCTTCTTGCCTCTATAACAATAAGGTCTTTATATCTGTCCCTGCGCTTGGCAATATGATCATCACTCATCGGTATTTTGATGGAAAAAATAGTCCGTTTTTTCCCATCCTTTGAAAAATGCATCCGAACTTTCTTGGTTTGTGTATTTACAACAGATTTAGCAAAATCCATCGTATTGCCCATGCCTTTAACAACCTTACCGCTGGCATTAACTAATTGATCTTTCAAAATTGGTTTTCCATCGTCTCCTTTTTCTTTCAGGACATTATTCAATTGCTGTAAAAATTTAGAATTAAGGCCTTTGCCTCTTTTTGATCCCGCTTGATCGCCATCATCTTCTTGATGATTTTGCAACGCGAAAAAAGTTATTGTATTAATTAGTGATGCGTTAATAGAAAGAATAATATTTTTCACATTGCCTATTTGAGTGATGTTAATCTTTTGATCCGGGTTTAGATCAAGTTTGTAAGAACCATCTTTGCTTTCATTTTCATCCACGATCACCTCTATAGTCACTTCTCCTTTTTCAAAATCGACTATGGAACGGGAAGTTAGATCGTTGCTGTAAGAAACATAGGTCTTCGATGTTGATTCCTTGTAGGAATCCCATAATTTTTCAACCTCTTTTTTAAATTTTTCCCGTTTTTCTTTTTCCTTTTTTTCTAAATCATCATATTTCTTGGTGATCTTTTCATCATCGAAACCAAAAGCGTTCGGTCCTTGTAATGAGATAGGTACTTCTTTTCCTGGTCCAAAAAAAGCTACTGTTATAAATATAATTGGCACAAGCGCGCAGATAGTAATAAATACTAGCGTTGATTTATTTTTCATTATTTATATAACTATGTATCTGAAAAAGCTTACCATTTTCATTATTTATAACCAATACAATATATAACTGAGTTTAAACCCTATTAGTAAATACCCCTGCCTGCCGCAACCTAATTAAAGACTCTTGTAGCCATAGAGGTTCCAATATTTTTGGAAACAATATTTTCATTGTGACAACGCTCACAAATTAAGACTAATGCAAATAATTACTGGAACTGATTCCGCCCCTGCTATGTAAAACATATCGATTGCAACAAATTGCGATCATAAACAAAAATGAAAAGGAGAAAAAAATGAATAAATCAAAAACCAAACGCGGCAGAGTAGTTTTCGTAACACTGTCTTTCGGTATCATTGCAATGTTGATGATAATGAGTGCTAACAACGGTGCCCCAGAGTTATCCTATGAGAGTCCTTATGAAGATCTTTCAGAAGAAGTTGTTCTTAACGATCGCGCTGAAGCATATATCGCTGAGGCAATTGAAGCGATAGATGTGATAATTGAAGAAAATGAAGGGGAAGAGCTAGAAAAGTTAGCTTCAGAACCGGAAACTTTTAATGAGGCTTTCGCTGAAGCTCGGGCACTGCTTGGTGCCGGCCACCCATTTACCTGGAAAGGACAGGAATACACCACGTCCTATGCTGAAGAACTAGCAGTAAATAGCACCTCAGAAGATGAAAAAGAAGATGAGTTAGATTCTGATACAGATAGTAATGAAATAAAATTTACTACTGATGAAGAGGTTGATGTTTACTCAGCCGTAATAGGATCAAACGACTAAACCAGCTATTTGGAGTATGGCACACACAAAATCCAATGAAACGGGTCTGGTCTCTTGCCAGACCCGTTTTTTGGTTAACTAATTCCTTATACAAAACAAAAAAGATTTTATGAAATACATATTCTCATTATTCCTTGTTATAATTTTTCTTACGGAACACTTCTATCCCCTTACGAAAACCACTGAATTATCAATCAAAATAGTCGATAACGAAGCAACAATTTGTTACACTGCTTGTGACGTTGATCTGCTAATGATAGAGCCCGAGCCACAAACAGATTTATGGCAACATGTAAAAGAAGATTTATCATGGGATACGTACTACAAGAACAAGACAGTGAAACAGGAGATCGAACGTATCAAAAATCATGGATCGTGGTATTTTAATTACTTGTCAAATCAAGCTAGTCCTTTTATTCATTATGTAACCACAGAACTGGAAAAACGAGGTCTTCCCCTGGAACTGGCATTACTACCTTTCATTGAAAGCAATTATGATCCCTACGCATTTTCCCATGGCAGTGCTGCCGGTTTCTGGCAAATAATTCCCAGTACTGCACGGCAATATGGTGTGCCAATAAATAGCTGGTATGATGGTCGTCGGGATATTGTTTTTTCAACCCAGGCAGCCCTTGATTACCTAACGTATTTACATAAAAAATTTGATGGCGACTGGCTACTTGCTATAGCCGCCTATAATGCTGGTGAAGGCACCGTTTCCTATGTCCAAAAGCGGAATGCAGCCTGGGGCAAAGACACGGATTTCTGGTCTTTGAATTTACCCCAGGAAACAAAACAGTACGTACCCCGACTTCTGGCTCTAATACACGTAATTGATAATAGCACTTCTTTAGGCATAAGATTGCCCGAAATACCAAATAGTGCCAGGTTTACCATTGTGAACTGGCCCACACAAATTGATTTAACAGCGCTGTCGGATATAATGGATCTACAACTAGAAGACATATACCAGCTTAACCCAGGTTTCAATTTCTGGCAATCAGCTCCAGATGGACCCCATCAGCTCCTGATTCCGGTAGAACATCAATCATTAATGAATGCTTTAATTGCAAACTTACCAAAAGAAGAATCTATCCAATGGGTTCATTATAATATCAATAGTGGTGATTGTTTGAGCAAAATCGCAAAAAGCTACTCCACTTCAGTGGATCTTATCAAAGCGGTCAACAAATTATCATCGAATACGATTATTGCGGGAGAGGAACTACTGGTTCCAAAAATTTCAAATGGTAGTGTATTTCCAAAAGCCGAGCGCTACCCACACTATACAGAATACAAGATAAAACGTGGAGACTCATTGTGGGATTTAAGCAAGAATTATGAAGTGACTATCGATGAACTTGCCCTCTGGAATAACATGAAGACAAAAGATTATTTGAAGATTGACCAAACAATTAAATTATATAAATGCGAAAATAGGCCGGACGTATCCCGCCCAGAAACAATACAAAAGGTTGCTTACCACGTCAGAAATGGTGATTCTCTAGGTCGCATTGCCAATCGTTTTAATGTGTCAGTTGCGGAACTGGTCAACTGGAACAAAAAAGTAAAAAAACAATCCAGTGTGATTCATCCGGGGCAACACTTGATTATTTATGTTGACATTACACAACAGTATTTTGATGCCTAAGCAAAGCAATCTGTGGTACTCTTAACCTAGATATTCGTTTCATTTTTTAAATTGTATTAAAATAGAAAATCTACAAACAGTGGTTTTTTCGTTTTCAACGTAAAAACCACTGTATTCTTAAACCCCAAGGGATTTAATCTGGATATAGGAATATCGTTCTAGTAGGTATCAAGAAGAATTAAACTGCCACCTTCCCCTTCGAGGTTCGAAATAAAAAGTTAATAGTAGAATACCTGCCGCACATATTATAAAAATGATACCGCTAGGAGTCCGTCCTGTCCAATCGGACCAGGGCCAGGGAAACCTAAAAAATGCCCAGTTCAGTGCAAAATATAAGATTGTACAAACAATCAATGTCCAACGGCAAAAAACATCCCCATTCAATTTCTTATCAGCACGCTGGATTAGTCTTATCGTAAACCAGGTCACCACTATCAAGGGAACAATGAAATAAATCAACCAACCGGGCAATATAGATATATCATCGGTACGGTAGGCCAATTGACGCAATGTTTTACCAGCAATTGGCAGTGCTGTAATTGGTAAACAAACGAAATAAGGCCAGATACGACCTCCCAAAATTGCTAAAATAGGAATCAATCCCATCGTAAGTGCCCGATCGGCAAACCAGTCAAACGTGGAAAAAGACATAAAATTCCAGGTTGCAAGTGCTACAATATGGACAGCAATCAAACTAAGCTCTGTTTTGTATTCTAACGAAATCTTTTCTTCAAGACTATTTGTTGCAATATGATGTCGATTACACCAAAGACCAAGGGCCAGTACACAGCCAAAAATTGCACCAAAAGTAATCTCCATCATATTCCACCAGTTAATATTTGGTTCAAAACTGGCCAGCCAGGATACTTGAAACCAATCTACATTCCAGGCATGGTAGGCCTGTACACATTGCCCAAGAAAAAAACCTAATCCACCAGCCAACATGCCCCAAAGCACCATATTCCTGGCTAATAAATCTTTCTTAATAAAACCAGTGTAAGCGATCAACCAACAGAGGGCAAAAAGCAATCCACCCCATTGTTCTCGTCGCGGTTTTAACGTCTCCTCGGGTTCCCAGTACCAATGATCAGAAAAATAAATACTTGGTAATTTTTTACTGGCAGGATCAAAAGGTTCATTTAGTACAAATATACCAAGGTATAAAAGAAATATTGCCACAATCAGCGCTAATGCCATTTCAACCATGGTGTATTTTTTCCCGCCTAAACCCAATCCCAGAAAGAGGCCAAAATATCCGATCCAGATCGAACCCTTGATAAAGGTGCCCAATAAACCCCAGCGCAAGGCAGCCATATTTCCGATCAACGGCGCATCCTGGGTTAACCCTAGAGTTTGTCCGTAGGTCATTGATCCTCCAAAACCAATAGCAACTGTAGCCAGAGCAACAGCTCTTGCGGCTGATAAGGAGCTCAAATGATAACCAAATAGATAAACCAGCACTAATGCAACCAGTAGCCCGGCCAGCATAGCACCAGTTTCATGACCATACTGACCACGGATGCCCCAGCCCATACCTCCAGCCAGCGCTGTAAATAGCATCGCAATCCAGGGCGATTTTGGAAGATTGTTTATATTATTAATTTACTGCTCCGTTTCCAATGCAGCATAATGCTGCCAGAATTCAACGGAATGGGCCCACTCAGTTGCAGAATAATTAGCTTTGGTACCACCAAGAAGTTCCAACTGATTGCGCATCATGGTTATCGGTCCCATAGGCATTTTATCTATACCCTCCGGCAATGCATGGAAACTGATCAACTCCCATTCGATAGTGGTACTTTGTTCATCATTTTCTGCAAGTACATCATGATGATACAGTATCAGTTCAACTTTTCCAGCGGGAAGTAATGTGCCCGTTTTTGCCCGCACCTGGATATAATATTTTTCATTAGGTCTTCGTTGGACATATTTTGCGGACAATTCTGTTGCTGCATCAATTTTGACAAAGGGACAGGTGAATTGTTTTGTAATATCCGCTGCTGCGGCTACAATTCTTACTCCTTGCCGGTAACCCTCTTTAAAATATCCGGCGGACATCTGTAATTCAGCATGCAACGCAATATCTTTAAAGGAAAGCTGACTTGAAAATGATTTTCCAGATTCTTTTGTTTGACGCCGCACAAATTCATTTACTGCAACACGTTCATTCATCATTATTTCCTCAAATTCTTTGGTTAAATATATTTTGGCATTTTGAAGAATAATAGTTTTGATCGAATTTCTAATGGGATAGTATCTATGATTAAACTTGTTTTATTGCGTCATGGCGAAAGCCAATGGAATCTGGATAATCGTTTTACCGGATGGACCGACGTTGATCTGACCTCAAAAGGAGAACAAGAAGCGCAAACTTCTGGAAAAATCCTGGCAGAAAAAGGATTCGTTTTCGATTTGATCTATACATCCCTTCTTACCCGCGCAATTCGTACAATGGAAATATGCCTTTCGGAAATGCAAATAGATAATGTGCCGATTAAATATAGTTGGCGTTTAAATGAACGGCACTACGGTGCCCTGCAAGGGTTAAATAAAGCAGAGACCGCTGCTAAGTTTGGTGATGAGCAGGTACTGATCTGGCGTCGCAGTTACGACACAGAACCTCCAGCACTGGAAATATCAGATAAACGCTGGTCCGGGAATGATCCTACTTATGCCAATATTGATCAAAAGGATATTCCCCTAACCGAATGTTTAAAGGATACAGTAAATCGTTTTCTGCCCTATTGGCTAAATACTATTGCACCATCTATCCGCACCGGAAAAAAGGTGCTGATCGTTGCCCACGGGAATTCACTGCGGGCCCTGGTAAAATACCTAGATGATATTTCTGATAATGATATTGTTAGTTTAAATATACCAACAGGTGTGCCTCTGGTTTATGAATTGGATGATGAACTACAGCCGATCAAGCATTATTATCTAGGGGATGAGAAAACGATCCAGGAAGCAATAAATTCAGTAGCTAACCAAGCAAAGAAAAAATAAACCTGTTTTACTTCTGTACAACAGCTACACCAGTCGGCATATGCATGTTGTCCATATCCATACCACCATCCATAAGCATGATCATCCCGGTCATGACCATGGATTCTGCATCAACAATATATAATACATCACCCATGGAAGAGCTTACTACTAGTTTACTGTTATCGGCCGTAAGTGCAACTCCGTGAGGCATTGCAAGATCATCAGCTGTGAATGTTTTTTCAGCACCATTGGTTAGATCTGTTTGTACAACATTATTTGACATACGGTTGGTTGTATAAAGATATTTATCATCATTGGAAACAGCTATATGCCAAGGCATAATACCAGTGCTGTAATATTTCAGGCTATCCCCATTTGATGTATCAAATATGCGTACTTGCCCCGTCCCAGAACAAGATACAAACAGTTCCGATCCATCCTGGCTTAATATTAGCTCCAAAGCGTTATAGGTATTATCATTGATTTCGTAATTATAAGGTACATCTGACCCTAGGCGAAAATTCTGCGGCTGATAATCACTTTCCCCAAAACGAGTGGTCTCGATCGCAAAAAAATGGGAAGCTTCATTACTGGCTACCCATAGTGTAGATCCATCACTATTAAGAGCGATCCCGTGAGGTGATGACGCGCCAACATCCACTGTCCCCATAATGGTCATAGTAGCAGCATTTATCTTATGGACCAATTGGGATTCAGAACCTTCCATACCCATATTGGGCATGGGCATAAAGCGGGATACATAGAGGATCTGGTTTTCCCGATCAATATCCATTAGGGCCGGTTGGCTACCGATAAAAACTGAATCCATTAATTCATCAGTATCCAAATTAAATTTGCATACATAACCAGAAGAAATAAGCGTTACATACCAGGTGCGATGGATTTCATCGATCACAACATAATGTGGTCGATCGCCGGTATTAATAAAGTTTACATCAATTTCTGCTACTAGTTCAGCATGATCAACATCGATTACCGCTACTTTATCGGAGCCCTGTAGTGTAATATAGGCCTTAGTGAATTCCTGATCAGTATCATTATCGACACTGCAGGAGAAAAATATCCCCGCTGTTATTATGAATAGTAGTATACGCTTACGTTTCATTTTTTACCGTTTATCTCTACAATTATAATCATATTCAATAATACTAAAAGAACATTAATTTGGCCACCAATTTTCTAGATCATTCATTCGTATTATCTGTTATGATACGTACATTTTGAAAAGGTATATCTTTGTCTAACTCACTCATAGAACCACACGGCGACCAAGTATGTGATCGGATGGTCACAGAAGAACGCATCAACGAACTAAAGCAAGATTTTGTTCATTTACAGTCCTGGACACTGAACAACCGCCAGATATGCGACCTCGAAATGATCATGAACGGTGGCTTTTCGCCATTGATCGGTTTCCTAGGCAAGAATGATTATGATGCCGTTTGTACAGGTATGCGCCTGCAAAATAATGACCTCTGGCCCATTCCTATTACACTGGACATCACGGAAAATATTGCTAAAAATTTAGATAAGAGGGGTAAGCTAATTTTGCGTGACAAAGAGGGGTTTGCCCTAGCAGTTCTGACCATTGGCGACATTTGGAAACCAGATCGGAAAAAAGAAGCGAAACAAGTTTATGGCACAATAGATGAGACCCACCCTGGTGTTAACTATCTGGTGCATGAGAGTAATCCCATTTATATTGGCGGTTCAGTTGAAGGTGTGCATGTTCCCAAGCATTATGATTACCAGTACCTACGGCATACACCGACACAACTACGGGAAATTTTTAACCAATTAGGATGGACAAATATTGTTGCTTTTCAAACCCGCAATCCCATGCACCGCGCCCATATAGAACTAACACGCAGAGCTTCCGCAGAAACAAATGCTAATTTGTTAATCCATCCGGTGGTGGGTCTTACCAAGCCTGGTGATGTGAATCATTATACCCGGGTACGCTGTTACCAGAAGATTATGGAAAAATATGCAGATAACACTGCCACATTGAGCCTGCTACCCTTGGCCATGCGTATGGCGGGACCAAGAGAAGCACTATGGCACACTATTATCCGCAAGAATTATGGTTGTAACCATTTTATTATTGGGCGCGATCATGCCAGCCCAGGTAATGATAGTGAAAAAACCCCTTTCTACGGTCCCTACGATGCACAGGATCTTGTGCAACAACATGAGGAAGAACTGGGTATAAAGATGGTGCCCTTTAAGCTGATGGTTTATGTAAAAGACGAGGGATCCTACATGGCAGCGAATGAAGTACCTGAAAATGCTGAAACATTGAATGTGTCCGGAACAGAATTGCGCGAACTTTTGGATAAAGGCGATGATGTGCCCGAATGGTTTTCCTATCCTGATGTAGTAGAAGAACTGCGCAGGCAGCGACCGGCAATGTCTAAAAGGGGCTTCACTATTTTCTTCACCGGGTTATCCGGATCAGGTAAATCGACCCTAGCCAATGGACTATTGGTTAAATTGCTGGAGGACGGCCGACGGCCGGCGACACTGCTGGATGGAGACATTGTACGTACACACCTCTCTAGTGAACTTGGCTTTTCCAAGGAACACCGCTCTTTAAACATCAGGCGGATCGGCTATGTGGCCAGCGAGATTACAAAAAACGGCGGCATCGCTATTTGTGCGCCAATCGCCCCTTACCAATTGGACCGGCGTTTTAACCGCTGTATGATTTCACCGCTAGGGGGCTATATAGAAATATATGTTAATACATCGCTGGAGGTCTGCGAACGCCGTGACGTAAAAGGCCTCTATGCCAAGGCGCGACAGGGACTTATCAAACAATTTACCGGCATTGACGATCCGTATGAAGAACCGGAAAATGCGGAAATTGTGATCGATTCCAGCACAGAAGATCCAGAAGTTTTAGTAGATCAGATCTTGAAAAAGATTCACGCAATGGGCTATTGATCAGTCTTCAGATAGCTTTTCCAACAAATCAGCAGAAAAAATCCCCGTATTGTGATTATCACCCCAGATTGGTTTCAGACCGTAATAACCTACCGTCATGATTTGCCTAACTTGATAACTGGTGGTTGTTTTTTGTTGAGGCGCAGATCGGTAAACATTACCCAAAGCATCCGTCTCACCGGCACAGCCAGCACAGGGGCATTCGTCCCGTAATCGCTGTAGCGAAATAATGGCTTCACTGCCGTCCGAAAAATTCACCAGTAGTAGGTTATTGACTACTTCAAAGTCCTGGATATTTTTATTGTTTTCAGTCGCTGTCATACAAATTGATTAGCCGTTTTTTAGCACGTAAATTTCCGTGTCTTTATTGAAATAATGCAAACAAATCCGGGTGCTTAGCTCAGTTGGTCAGAGTGCTGTCTTCACACGGCAGAGGTCGGCAGTTCGAG
>JBJKZU010000093.1:0-16330 GCA_045569095.1 Fidelibacterota bacterium | reverse complement strand
CTTGATAAATACTAGATATAACACATAAATTTGGTGAAATTACTTTTAATTAAGTAATAATTGACTGCGGAGACCACAATAATTATTAAAGATACTTACAATAATGGTAGGATTATAATATCGCGACGTTTTTGATATTACATAACTATATTACAGTCTAAATGGTAAAAAAGGCCTCGGAACCAAAAGATATCATACGAATTGACAACATTAAGTTGTTGAAGATCATTTCCGACCCTACCAGGAAAATGATCATTGATGTTCTGTATGAAAAGCCCTTAACAGCATCAGAAATTGCTGAAAAAATATCCTACCCAAAGGATAAGATTTATTACCATATCAAAAAACTCCAATCCAACGAAATATTAATTATAGCAGAATCTGAAATTGTCAAGGGAATCACCCAGAACAAATTCATTAACGCAGCCAAGAAGTTTGAAATTGATCCAACTTTGATTGGAGAAGAAAAAACAACATCCACAGATGATAAAGGGTCTGCTGAGACAGACTCTCAGGAAATAAATACAGCAAAAGAAGATGTAATAGAACAAATAGAGCCACAGCAAGGTGATCGGCTAGACACCGCAGATAATCCGTTACTAGCATCTCTTTTAAAAGCTAAAGGAAAGCCACAAGGGCAAATTCCCAAAGTAGAAGGCCCTATTCCTCAAATTAAAGAATCCGGCCAGAAAGAGGGACCTCCAGCCACAGATCCAGTAAGAATTATCGCCGACAGGAGACGGGGAGGAGACAGGCGCACAACAACAGAGCGTAGAAAAGGGGCTGAACGCCGCGTGAAACAGAAACGTAAAATTTCTGGTGGTGAAAAGAGATCCGGACAAGAACGGCGTAAGGGCATTGAAAAAAGGGTGTTAGCGGATCGACGGAAAGCAATAGATAGACGGCTTGAAGCAGAGAAAAAGAAAATAAAGAAACCAAAGCCAGCAGCACCTGTAAAAACTTTCATAGAAAAAAAACAATCAACAAAAATTCTTGAATCTGTACGGATGAATTTAAACGGATTGAATCAGGCCATGACCTTTATACATACAGGAGATAATGTAACATTTTTGCAAGCGGTCAGGAAAATGGACTCATTTGAAATACAGCAAACAAAGATCTATGATTTACCTTACCAGTATAATGGTCATGCTATCAAGACCTTACCAGATTTAATAAAACATGTATATGCAAATTATGTTGATCCTAAAAAAACCCGCGGACAATACCTTGCGTTTTATTCAACCCGCTATAATTATGAAATGACATTTGTTGCTACCCCGGAGGGCAGTAAAAAAGAATTCAAGGATTATCTATTTTATAATCTAACGAAATCATATAACCTGAAACTAGATGACGCTATTGTTGATTGGTCTCTAAATGATAAATACGAGAAAAACGCAGTAGTATGCTATTCTGCTGTTGGTAAAACAATAAAAGATGATTATACCAATCTGGTTAGTGCCGGAATACAACCACGCTACTCTACGGCAATGCCAAAAATTTTGCACAATATATATAACTATGGAGCTGGTAGTACTGGTTCTGGTAATGCACTCATTATATATATGGATGAACGTAGAACAAATCTGGCACTGATCCAAAATTCTCAATTGGTTGAATCCAGGTATTTTTGGGTAGGCGTTAGAGATTTCTATTTACCACTCTGTAAAATGTTTAAGGTGGGGCGAAAAGTGTTAGATGTTGAGCGGGAAGTCGCCGAGGATTTCCTGGTAAAATACGGTATAGAGGTAGATGATAATATACCAGACGAAACGGATAGCATCCCTTGGGCAGATGCACAACAGTTATTGGCCACACCAGTTGCTAAATTTGGTAAGGAGCTGGATAACTCCTTGCAATATTTTTCCGATGTGCGAAGTACCATTTCTAATAAAACCCTGGAGATTGATGCAGTATATTTTGGCGGCCCGGGCAGCCACGTTAAGCATATCAATACATTAACAGAACGTATACTGGGCAAGCCAGTGGAGGACGTTGACAGTTTGTATGCCAATCTCTTTCAGTCAATGAATGTTACCAAACAGCAAAAGAAGCTGTTAAAAAACAGGGATTCAATGTTGCAGGAGCGGGATAAAATTAATTCTGCCATAACCAAATCAAGGGAAGATGTAGTACAGCTTGATAAGATGATACGCGCGTTTAAAGATCCTGAAGCAATGGCCAAAGAGATTGATAACCAGATGAGAGAAAAACAAAACGCGACCAAGGACGTGGCGGTAGCAAAAAATGCATTGGAAACGAATTTACAGGATCTTAATCACCTTGGCACTGAATTCAACAATGAAGAAAACAAAAATAAGAGCGATTTAGAGAAAGCTGAAAAAGACCTGCAGAAGCAGCAAAGTAAGGTTATGCCTATATATACTGAGCACGACCTAATTGAAAAGAAGCTTGTGAAACTCAAAGCGCCAATTACCGCTAAGAAAAAGAAATCGGCTGTCATCGAAAAAAAATTGCGAATGAACGTAAAAGAGCTAAGTCGAGAAAAAAAATTACTTCAACAAGAAATGCGCAAAATAAAAGACAGCGTTGACCTCTGTGTGGCCCGAACAAGAGATTTGGAAAAAGATATTGAACAGCACATTGAAGACCAAGATGAAACAACTGGCGATCTCAACTTTAATTACACCCAACGGGATGAATACGAAATGAAACCGCGGAAAAGGCAGGTGGTCTTCAAAAAGCAACAGAGACAGATTGACCAAAAGGAATTTGAGCTACGTAAACAGAAGAAGAAAACCATAATTGACATGAAGGTGGATGCAGGAACTATACAGGATTTAAGTAAACGTCTAGCAATCATTAATGAGCGCATTGAGGTTATAAACGGTGAATTAAATGAGGCAGAGACCCATTTTGAGAATTGCTCAACAAATTTGTTAGAAAATTTCTCTGCTCTTGATAAAAATGAGCTGGATATGCGAACAGCTGTAAGTGATTTTGAAAAAGAAAGATTAGAGCATGATGCTACGCTGCGTTTTACACGGAAGAAAATCGAAAAACTTGATAGAAAGATATCCAAAATAATTGAGTCTTACGAAAACGCTCAAAGTAAGGAAGAAGAACTGGATGCGGAAAACGCAGCTTCTGAACTGGCAATAAAATATCAGAACCAATCATTTAAAAACGAGATAGGCAAATTAATTCCATCACGAGATAAGATCCTTGCAGTAAAAAACAGACAAGAAGCAGGTATAAATGCGGACGAGAAAAACATCAGACACAACAATAAAAAACTATCTAGCCAATCCAAGCGCCAGGACCATCTAGTTGGTGAAATTGATATATTAGAAGCTGACCAGGAAACAACGATGGTCACTATTGATACGCTAATACTTTCTATTAGCGAACGAGAACAGGAAGTTGAAAAACTGATGAAGATCTATAATTTTGAACTTGACACAGCAAATAAAGTGATTGCTACAGCAAATTCTCGATTGCCAGATTTTCGAAGAAAACTACCTTCAACCACGCCGGATAATTGGACTCTTGCGGATCGTTTCAATGAACTCAGCCGACAAGAACAGGATGAAAGAAAAACGTATTCAAATATTAACGGAGCCATTGATAAGATAAATGAAATAACACCCAAAATAGCAGCACTCAAAGATTACATAGGCGATCTTATCGCCCTTGATGGTGAAATAGTTTCACTTGAGAAGGAACAGCTGTCTAAGGAAACCACAATCAATAATATTGATTCAAAGCTAAACAAATTGCGCAAACAGCTATCTGATTTGTCTGCGGAATTGGAATTACTGAGTACAGATATTAAAGATCGAGAAGTGAGGCATAAAACAGAAACGGATGCCTTGAAATTGACCCAGAAACGTATGGGTACTAATGAAGCTGATCTTAAACGGGCTCAAAAGCGGTACAGCAATGTAAAGGATATAAAGGAAAAAGCGATTGTTGGCCGGAATGAAAAGATAACCGCGCTGGAAGAACAGCTGGAAACATTAAAAAACAATTATGAAAACTTACGTGACCTCCAAGCCCAGCATAAACAGGCGCTGAGTGAATTGGTTACTATTCAAACCACCATTAATAATCAAAAGGGTAGGATCTCCAATATAGAAAAAGAAGCAGCGGAAGACGAGAAGGGCTTTAACCGTTTAAGTGATCTGTTGAATGCCCAAATGGAGCAGCTCAATAAATCTTCGGAGCAAAAAGAAACCGATAACCGTGAACTGGAATTACAACTGGTACTTCAGCGCACCAAGACCAGCGAACTCAAGCCGGAAATTGAAGAATGGAAAAAAGAAAAAAAAGCGCTGCAACAAGAACTGGATTTGCTATCAACACAAAAGATTGCCATAGCGGAAACAGCCTCCCAAAATAAAAAGGACTCCAAAGTGCAACTGGAAAAAGATATTTCTGATGTGGAAAGGGAGGAAACAAGTAAAAAAGATCAAGCTGCAAAGTCCAAGGATAACTACAGACGTGAACTACGGGAAAAAATAGAAAAATTCACAGCTCAGGAAACTGAATTACGGCAACGACTGGACGATCGAGAGGACAAACTTGCGGTGCGCGGGAAAAAGCGCAATGAGGCGCTGAAAGAACTAAATAAAGTGAAAAAATCATCCAAGCCAAAGCTAGGAAATTTCGAGAAAGAGATTAGTGCACTAGATCGAAAATTAGTTTCCCTAGAAAGCAAAATGGTGCTCAAGCGCAAGGCGCTATTGACCCAGCGCGATGAGAAAAAATCTTTGCAGGAGCAAGTGTCCAAATTTGAAGAAACAATCACTAGCAGTAAAAAAGACATTGTCTTTAATAAGGATGAGATACCTGGATTGGAAGAAGAAATCCGGGAACAAAAACTTAAGCTAGCAGGATTTTATGACGTACCAACCCATGAAGCCAACGCCCTAAAAGAGCAAATAAAACGGCTGGAATCCAAGTTGCAGGCTACACGAGCCAGTATATTGATTAGCAAGGATACTATAAAATCTAGTGGCGATAAGATGAATGCCTATAAAAAATCTCAGGCAGCTAGCGATACGGACATCCGTAATTTGGAAAATGAAGAAAAAGCATTGATTAGGAAGCATCGGCTGATGAAAAAGGAAATCCGCCGTGCGATTAATAAAAAAGAAGACTTAGAACGCCATATCGATCAACTGGATCGATATTACCGTCAAACGGAGCGTGAGCACAATGAATCGGATCTCAGTTTTGTCCGATCCCAGGAAACTATCCAATCTAGACTTGCGGAAATTTCGGCCCGGAAGGAACGTTCCAAAGAACAACAACTAGACAATTTGAAAAAAGTGGATATTGCGCTGGAACAAACTTTGGAGCAGCTAACCGTCAAGCAGTCCGCACATAAAAAAGTACACAAAATACGCATGACGGAAATCTCTAGCGGTCTAAAGGAAGAATTAACCGCATTATCTAAACGCCTGAAACAAATTCATAGCAATCTAAACCGTGGTGAAAAACAGAATGAGGCTATCATAAAAGAGATAGCAAATCTGGAAGCTCGGGTAAGCGCTGCTACAAACACGGCCAAAACTAACCGCGAAAAGGTGCGGCATAATAATCGTGAACATCAGAAACTGGAGATCAAAGCCAGTGAAGAAAAACGCGCATTTAAGGATAGGGACAAATCTTTTACAACAAAGTTAGAAAGAGAAGACCAGGAACTGACCGGACTGCAAGAACAACAGGAAACAGCAGATAAAGATCTTATAGTTCTAGAAGCAAGGATAAAAGATGTGCATAAAAATATCCCCGGCGGAAAAGCAGATATTTCCAGACTAAATGGTTGGCTGAATAAACTAAGAGTGAAAAATAAAACCGAAAGAAACATCCTGAATGAAAAGGATACCCAGTTTGCAGCAAAACAGGCGCTATACAATGATGCCCTAACCGAATTGACAGTGAAGCGTGAAAAACAGGAACAAACAATTTCTGATCTGGAGCAGGACATTACAGACCTAGTTACAAATATGGCAATTCGCACAGAAGAACAGCAAAATGCAGACGACCAACGCATGTCTCTGGAAGATCAGATCCGCACTGAAAAGGAAGTATTGGATGAGATTTTAATGTCCTTGCGCAGACACCGGAAAAAGTACACCAATCAAAAACAAGGGTATAAGAAACTGAATAAAGTCACCCAAAAATTGTTTACTGTTATTGGCGCCAGAAATAACAAGGTTGAAAACAGTCTAATTATGAAGCCAAAGGATACTACGGGGTTAAATCATGAATTACAACTGGTGGAAGTACATGTGGATAAACGGGAACTAACCCGCACCTATAATTATGCGCACTTCAACAAGATGCAAAAAAATCTGCAGATAGGGCACAGTGAACTGGTAAATGAGAAGGATAAAATGAGCGTAATGCTCAGTACAGATCAAGACAACTTAAAGCGCCTGGCGGGAATGCTGGAGCAGGAGAAAGCATTCAATAAGCAAAAACATTCACTGGAAAAGTCTATTGCCCAATTTAAGGCAGATAAGCAGGATTATGCCGCTACGCTGGACAAACTGGTGAATTCCATAAAGGATTACAATAAACGGCTGGTGAAGTTAACGATAGAAAAACAGACGACTCAAAAGGTGTTGGAAACATTAGAAATAAAGATCAAAGATGAACAGGTCCAATTGGACCTTACGCTGGAATCACTGCACGTGATTGAAGATGACATCGAGGCCTGTGAGAAGGCCCACCATAAAGAGCAACAACAACTAGAAAAACAATTGATCAATGGACAGATACGGATAAAAAATCTGCAGCAAAAAATGATTATTATGGATCAAGAAAGTGACCAGATGTCGAGGGAAATGGAATTGCTGGAAACCCAGAGAAGGATTGAAAAGAAAGCACTCCATGATAATGATGAATTATTTAAAATGACCCGCGATACGCTCCGCGCCGAAAAAGAAACCCTAAAGGAAATTAATGGCGATCTGGATAAAAAACTGGAGGTTGCCAAAGCAAAGGTATCAGATATCAATAAACGGTTAACCCCCGTGCTTTCCGAGCATAGTATGCTTACGGGAAACCTGGAACAAGCCCGGAACGGCGAGCGAGATAAACAGAATAAGATTAACCTTCATGAACAAATGATTTATGATAACAAACGGCGCATGAAGGATATGGCTATTGAGTTTGAGAATGAGCTGATGGAGTACAAGGAAAAGCTTAACAATATTAATGAGAACATTGCTGGTCTGAAGGAGAAAATCAAAGCGTTAAAAGAATATGTCAAGTTACAGCGCAGTGATATTACGGAAAATGAGAAAGAACTAAAGGCCCTGGAAAAGCAATATGACAGCCAAGAAATAGACCTGGAAAAACTTAATATTAAAATCGATGAAGGTGAAACGGGCATCAGGGAAGAACGGGAATTGATAAACAGGGTCCTGGAAAAAAACGAACAAGCTATGCTAGAATTAAAAAACAGGGAGCTGGAGATATCTGAGAGATTGCGCCTTGAGGAAGATAAAGTAGATGCACTGCAGCAGATATATTCTGCCATCCAGTTAATGATGGCCGAAAAAGAAGATGAATACATGAAAGAAAAACAACGGTTGGACGAGATCCAGTTATCTATTAAGGAAGAGGTTGTTGGCAAGGAAGCGATCATTAAACAGGCTGATATTATGATTAAGGAAATGAACAAAACGCTTATAGCTGGCCCGAAAAAGATAGAAAAATTTGATAAAAAGCTGAACACCGCTCAAGATCAACTGGATAAGGAAAGGGAAAAACTGAAAGAGAATAAACATGCAGTAGGAACAATGAATAAGGATCTTACAAGCGTGCAGGAATTCTTTGTCCAAGAAAAAGGCGTAGGCAAGGATCCGATGCGATCCAATTACATGGCAAATCTTGGTTTACTGCTGGAAGCCCAGGCCTCACTTAATATATTGCCCGATGATCATCGAGCTGATTACAAGTTCTACGCTCCAGGACGCTTTCTGCAAAGCGCCATGTTGGTATTGCTGGTTCTGTTCTCGTTATTTACATACAGCAATACAAATAGCCTAGACCCATTGCAGGTGGCTTTGCCTCAGAAAAAGGATCAGCTAGCCCGGCTGAATGTCCAGCGGGAGGTGTACAATGATTACCTGTTTGACCTCCGTGTGCTCAACGGGTTTCAGCAGTTGCGCAGCGCTGACCAGGTCATGGCAAAAAATGTATTGGGTGTGCTGAAATATCTGAGCCGTGTTGTCCCAGAAGAAGTAGAAATAACCAATCTATCCCTGCTAAGCAAAGTCAGTGCTGATAATATACTAGATCTACTCTTTAATGAAGGTTTTGTCACAGATGAAGACACCGATGGAGATCTGGAAGCACAAGCCGATAGATTGGATAAATTCATGTTTAGCCTGCGCATGGACGGATTTCTGGAAGTGAATGCCTTGCAGGCCAGCAGTGTACTGGAAAAATTGAAATCGAACCTGGCGGCCAACGGCAATATTCAGGCAGTATTTCTGTTGGAACCGGAAGGCGCCACTGATAATAAAACCGATTTTAACATTATAATGGTTCTATGAGCACGATGAGCCCAAGAATTCGTTTCTTCGCTGTTATAGGTGTTTCTGTATTTGTCATCGCAGGTTTTGGCTGGTATAATTACGATATTTTATCAGAGATCAAGGATGCCGAAGGAATTATAAACGGCCTGGACAGGGAATTACAGGTCCAGGATCAAATCCGGCAAAATATAGTTGACGCCCAAGCCAAGAGAGGTGATATAATATCCAGCTTGGATAGTAATGTGATCCACTCATCGCAGGATCATGAGCTGGCTGCTGGTAAAATGCGTGACTTGGCAAAAAAACATGACATTGTTATCCTGAGCCTGAATCTCAGGTCCCGGGATACGTTTCCACCCCTTAACCAGCATACAAAAGTAAAGCAGGTACCGCTGGAGCGGCAGCGCATTGATGTTAGACTGAATGGTGAATTCCTTGATATTGGACCTTTTTTTGATGCGGTGGAAAAACAAATAAAATCAGTAAACCTGCATAGCTACAAGTTTTCTTTGGACCAGAAAGCAGCCAGGAAGGTCATCGCCGATGTGGTGTATTATACGTATCGTATGGATAGAGAATCATAATGAATCGCCAGACAATAATGCTTATCGCAATGGTTATTGTTATTGGTGTTTTCTTTAGTGATACGATAATAAAACTATTCAGCAGTGGATCAGCAGCGTTGCCTTCTTTATCGAAACCATCAGCGCCCAAAGGAATTGATGACAGCGCCATCAGGGCGTTGTTGGATCATGCAAGGGCCGATTCTCTGGCGTTTGGCCCGGATCAATGGTCCAGCGATATCTTTCATGACCGTACCAAAGTTTTTGAGTCCTTATTCAGGGTAACGGGTATTTCAAAAGGACCCAGTGGCTATATGGCCATAATTAATGAAAAGATTATAAAAGAGGGCCACACCATGCTAGGATTTAGAGTCACCAAAATTCAAGATGATCATGTGCATATGATTAAAAATGAAGATAAAATTACTCTGGAGTTAATAAAATGAAACAAAATATTCACATACAATACTTGTTTTTAACTATTGTCACAGTGTGCTTCATTACTGGCGCTCCCACTGAATTGGTGGATATATATACTGTTGATGAAGCGGACGATTACTCAGTTATATTAGAATTCAGTGATTCGGATGTTGCATATGTTACCACTGAAAAATTTGTGCCGCCCACAGTGAAAATAAGTTTCACGAATGTATTCTGGACGCGAGGCGATTTTCAGCATAAAACCGGCGTTAACCCTCTTTATCAATATAGCGTAAGAGAACCCGTTAGTAGACATGCAGTAGAAGATGAAAACATGCTGGGACGCACTAATATGCTGGAATTCAGGCTGGATTTTAATAAAGTACCTGATTACAGAATTGAACTGAAAACAGACCTGCCTGAAGCACCTCGAAACATTATGGTGATATCCTGGCCCAAAAAGGAAGACACAAGAGCTGATCGGGGTCCAATTACCCCGTTTAAGCGTATAGAACCAGGGGTTTTTAGCATCAATTTCAAAGATGCTGACCTAGTAGATGTAATACGATTATTATCCGAACAACATGGACTAAATCTGGTTTTAGGGGAAGAGGTAACAGGAAAAATAACGCTACGATTAAAAGAAGTTCCGCTGGAAAAAGCTCTTGATCTAATTCTTAAAGCTAATGGTTATACTTGGTTTATAGATGATAATATTCTACTTGTTAAATCAGCAGAGGGAGATATTAAACATAGCGCTGAATTAGAGACACGCATTTTCCAATTATTTTTCCTTGATGCCAGTATGATTGTTACTGCGCTTACCGAAATTTTTACTAGCCAGGGAAAGGCCGTCCCGTTGTCTTCCGCTAGTGCTATTGGCGGCGAAGCTGCTGGAAATGATCTGATAATGGTAACGGATGTTCCAACCAACTTTGAACTGATTGAACGCATTATTCGAACCCTGGATCAGGAAAATGCCCAGATAAATATATCGATAAAGTTTATTGAGACAACGCTTAAACAGGATGAAGCTATGGGGATAAATTGGTCTATGCGCGCTGATACGAGTTTATCTATTGGGCTTGGAGAATTAACCAACAACAATGGTACTAACGTAAATCTGGCAACACTAACGCCACCTACTTTTGCAGCAATGCTGCAGGTATTATCCAGCGATGCGGGCACGACATTGTTGCAGGAACCCCAGGTTACAACGTTTAATAATTCTCCTGCAACCATCACTGTCGGCACCACGATACCAGTGTTGGTTCCTCAGGCAGAAGGAAGCATGTTTGGTGCCGTACCCTACACCTATCAAGATCAGAATGTGAATGTTTCTCTCAGTGTATTACCTAGAATAAATGAAAATGAATTAATATCTATGAACATTAATGCTGCTGTACAAGCTATAACTGGTTACGTTGGGGCGGAACAGCGCCCAATAGTATCCAATCGTACAACCACCACTAATGTTATGGTGAAAAATGGAGAAACACTTTTAATCGGCGGTTTGATATTCGATCAGGATGATTTAACAGTTGAAAAACTACCAATACTAGGCGACCTGCCCTTTTTACGCAAATTTTTTAGGACGAATTCGAAAAAGAAATCCCAGAATGAGTTACTGATTTTTATTACCCCCACAATCATATCATCGTAATTTTATGATATTATTATGAACAGCAACCGCATATTAATTATTGACCAGGATGCTGCCTTTATCCAGACCGTAAGCGGCTACTTTAGTAGTATAGGAATTGAAGTAGTTTCTTCAGGTGATGGAATAGAAGGTTACCGGATGGCAAAAAAAGTAACACCAGGGATCGTAATCTTGGATACGGAACTGCCGAACCTGGACGGTTTCCAAGTTTGTCGCTTATTGAAGGGCGATGACCGCTACCAGCATATCCCTATTGTATTTGTTTCTTCAAATGATAGTCAGGATTTTGTGGTTAAGTCTGAAAGGGCACTCTGTGATTTGTTTCTGCGCAAGCCCATCGTGGCGGATCAATTGACCCAGGAAATCATTACTTTATTGGCTCCACAGGGAGGGGACGACTCAGCGATTGCGTAAATGTAGATATGAAAAATTTTATGGGGATTTAATATGAATCGTAGTCTAGGACAAATAATGCTTGCAGAGAATTTGCTCACTAATGAGCAGATTGATGAAGCGATCAATTTCAAAAATGAGAATCGCTGCCACTTTGGTACGGCCTGCGTTGAATTAGGGTATTTAACCGAGCGACAGGTGATGGAAGTACTGGGCATCCAGCTCTACATGCCCGTGATCCGGATATCCAACTTTAATATTGACTCCGATGCCCTGGAATTCATACCCAAGGACCGAGCTAGGCGGTTAAAAGTGATACCACTCTTTGTTATTGAAGATACATTGACTGTAGCCACCGCTGAACCATTAAACATTACAGCCGTGGATGAAATTCGCAAAATGAGCAACAAACGTATCCAGATGGTGTTGGCTAAGGAAAAAAACATAGAACTAGCGATTGATAGGAGCTATGTTTCGTCGTCCGGTTATACCGATGAGGATGGCTACGGCGATGAAGTACAGGTGGAGGAAGCTATTTCGGATGAAGAAAATATCCAGGTGGCAGACAATATACTGTTAGAGGCTGTCCGTGGTGGCGCTAGTGATATCCATATTGAACCCGGCGAAAGAATTTTACGGGTACGGCTTCGGATTGACGGCGTACTATCTGAATTCTCGACCATGCCTCCTTCGCGTACACCAGGACTGGTATCCCGTTTTAAGGTCATGGCCGGAATCGATATTGCTGAATCTCGGAAACCCCAAGACGGTCGTTTTAAGACAGAAGTTGAACCAGGAAAACCAGTGGATGTTCGTGTGTCGACTTACCCTACGCCACACGGTGAAAAAGTCGTTATGCGTGTATTGGACCAATCAAAGGGTCTTGTTAGTCTTGATAAAATGGGGTTTGAACCTGGCACCATCTCTCTCTGGAAGAAAGCATACAGTAGCGGAAACGGTATTGTTTTGGTTACAGGTCCAACTGGAAGCGGTAAATCCACCACCCTGTATGCTACGTTGACCCGCATCAATACAGTGGAAGAACATATTATTACCATTGAAGATCCCGTGGAACGGCAGTTGGAAGGCATTATTCAAGGTCACGTGAATGAGCGAGCAGGGATGACGTTCGCTGCAGCATTGCGATCAATGCTACGGCAAGATCCTGATGTGATTATGGTCGGGGAAATGCGCGACCGGGAAACAGCAGACCTAGCTATCCGAGCTGCACTTACCGGTCACCTGGTATTTAGCACTTTGCATACCAACAGTGCGGCGGCTTCATATACCCGTTTAACAGATATGGGCTGTGACCCCTTCCTTTTGACTACCACCATCCGAGCCATTTTGGCCCAACGACTGATACGAAAGCTATGTGTTCGTTGTAAAGTAAAATACAGACCTACCGAAAAAGACTTGAAATCAATAGGGTTGAAACAATTAGATGGTTTCATTTATCATGCGAATGAAAAAGGGTGTAAGTCTTGTGGCAAGGACGGCTACAGTGGCCGGGCCGGTTTATACGAACTATTGATTCCTAATGAAGCAATCAACGAAGCTGTGAAAAATGAGGCATCTGCAGAAGAGGTGTCCCGCATAGCTCAGGATAACAAAATGCGTATGTTGGAAGATACTGCACGATCCTACGTTACTAAAGGAGAAACATCCATTGAGGAAATCAACCGTGTCCTGTAATGCCTAATTACGCCTGTAAACTAGTTGACAGCGGCGGCGCCATGACGGAGCGTAGTATCGCTGCCAAGTCTATGCAAGAGCTCTACCAGATTATGGATAGGAATGGTGAACGGCTCATTTCGGCGAAAAAGCCAGCGTTGAACTTGAGCCTAGATATGGACATCAATCAATTATTGGGGAGAGAAGCAAAAGCAAAGAAACTGGCGCCTAAAGATTTGGCTATGTTTACTCGCCAGTTGGAAATGCTGCTCAATACTGGTATCCCCATGTTGGATGCGCTTGATGCATTGGAAGAAGCTGCGGTTACAGATAACCTGAAGAAGGTAGTTGCAACTCTGAAAAATCGCGTTACACAAGGATCGCAGTTGTCAGCGGCCATGGGCGAACAAGACAGAGTATTTAGTAATTTTTATGTGAAGATGGTCCAAGCTGGAGAAGCCAGTGGTACATTGGGTAATATTTTTGCCCAGATCCGGGAATTTACTATACGGGATATGGAATCCAAGGCGAAGGTAAAAAAAGCGCTGCGCTACCCGATGTTTGTAGGTATTGCTCTGTTAATAGCTGGATACGTACAGATAGCTTTTGTTTTACCTAAGATGGCAGCGACAATGTTTGCGAACATGAAAGAGCTGCCTTTACCTACAAAGATTATGATGGGTGTTAGTGATGTTTTGACCCAATATGGTTTCATATTGTTTGTTGTTATTTTTGTGGTTTTTTCTGCACTAAAATATTATACCAGCACTCCAGAGGGAGCATATAATTTTGATCTTTTTAAGTTAAGTTTACCAAAATTTGGTATTCTAATCCGATCCAGCGTAACAGCTCGATTTTCACAGATGCTGAATGTCTTGGTGTCCAGCGGGGTTCAAGTGGTGGATGCCTTGGCGATAGCCGGTGAAACGGTGGACAACAAGGTCTTTGAAAAAGCCCTGAAAAAAGCCAGGAAAGATGTGTTAGGCGGAACACCTATGAGCGTAGCCCTGGAAAGCAAGTATATGCCTGCTATGGCGACTAGTTTAATTAGTATCGGGGAACGGACGGGGGCGTTAAGTGAAATGCTGGATGGTGTGGCCGAGTATTATACATCGGATATGGAAGATAAAATGGATGGGCTCATGGCCGCCATGGAACCAGTACTTACATTGATAATTACTGGATTTGTAGGTATTTTTGTATTGGCAGTATTCATGCCCATGATTGAGAATATGACGAGTATGATGTAAATTTATGCAAACAAAAGAAAAATAATTTTACTTGCGACATAAGGTAATGAAGGAATATATTTTAAAGATTTAACTTTATTTGATGTAATAATATAATGAGGAGATAGTTTATGAAACGTACCAAATTACAATCGGGTTTTACCTTGATCGAATTGATAGCCGTAATGGTTATTTTGGCCATCCTTGCAGCGGTGGTAATTCCACGTATCACATCGGTTCAAGAAGGCGCATATGAGTCCAATGTGGGCAATATGTTTGGCGCTATTAATAATTATATTAGTAACGAAGCCTTAAGAAATGCAGTCACAAGCGGGAGAGGGATGGAAACCTATTCGGAGGTAACGCAAGCAGGCGCTAACTATTATTTAGATCTTTGGGTTAAAGAATATGATGCTGATAAATGGGTACAAACCGGGGGTCTTACTGGTAGAAATCCAAATAAAGTAGCGGCTGATCACCCTACTTCTATAGTTTTTGAGTATCACCCTCATGGTGCAGGACTGGGGGCTAGTCGTGTCTTAAAAGATATTTATTATATAGAGTATTTTCCAGCTACAAGCGCCGCCGCCAAAGCCGATAATTATGATTACGACACTTATTCATTGATAGCCTATAAAGATGATGATAACGGGTCCGGTCATGATTGTAATAATACTTTTGAACCAACTTCCAATGATGTCGCAATATCGAACATGTATCTTCCAGCTCCAGGAGCGGCTTCAAATGATCGTATAGCTTTTCAAAACCCACAACCTTAGATACTAAATAATTCTTTAATTATTAATATTTGCGAATGTCAAAGTAAAAAACGCCGATTAAATTCGGCGTTTTTTACTTCTAGACATCAACAAGGATTTACCATGATCGAGCTCATTGCTGTCATGGTAATTTTGACAATATTAGCCAGCTCAACGATTGGCAGCTATTCCGGGTTTAATACATCCTTAAGATTGTTTGAAGAAGTGCGGGATATGTCACGCAAGATTCAATATGCTCGCGATTACTGTATTGCCAGAAATCAAAGTTTTATCTTAAAAGTGGATCATAATGCAACTCCATCCACTTATAGTCTTTTTTATAATAATACTGCTACAGCCTTGGTATTACCAGATGAGAGCAGTAATTCATTTACTCTTCCCGGATATGCTGATATTACATCTAAAGAAAACATACATGACGATGACGGTTTAGTGTTTGACGCCCTTGGGGAACCTCAGGTTACTGCTAATGCAAGCATAGTATTTGAGTCCGGTACTCACACGATTGTGGTTGTTACGCCTACGGGTTATACCTATCTGGAGTAAAATGCGCGGCAGCTCAGGTTACGCCATTGCCGAAGTGCTGGTCGCAGTGGTTATTATATCGATTTCTTTTATCGAATTATCAGGCGCGATAAGCAAAATTATGCGCGCCGCGAATCAAACCGTCTTAATAGGCAAATCAATTAGTGTGGCGCACAGCACCATGGAAGAGGTAATGGCCCAATCTTTTGATGCCAAAGGCAGTGAAGCTGGAGGTTATGCTCTGCAATTTGATGGGATAGATGATTACATTTTACTTCCAGAGGCTATAGACATAGGCTCTACGTCTAGTACCGTTTCAATGTGGGTTAAGGTTCCTGTTGTTGGGGAAGGCAGTCTTATTGCAGATGAACGAGTGGGAATTCTTCTTGGAATCGGGAGATACTCACCAAAACCTAACGCAAATTGGGAGATTAATTCTGCCGGGCAAATCCGTATTCACTGGAATGAGGCTGAAATAGACTTTCCTGGGTCTAGTGACCTAAGAGACGGTAAATGGCACCATATTGCCTTTGTCAGGAATATTGACAATGATTCATTAAAA
>JBJKZU010000092.1:0-16795 GCA_045569095.1 Fidelibacterota bacterium | reverse complement strand
CTCAATGAAATTCGAATATAATATGGCTTCTGGTTGATTGACATAGGGTCAAACAGTTAGATTACTCTATGTCGGCCCTATCTATTTCGGGGGAATCCCGTTCAATACAATATTATTTACCATGCTTGGAAGGACCCGTTAGAGTTCAACTAAATGCAGATGCCAGAAAGGCCATACGCACATCCCATAGCATCTTAGTAAAATTATTAAATAAAGACAAAAAAATCTATGGTGTAACAACTGGGTTTGGCAATTTAAGTAAGGTTACAATTAACGCTGATGATCGTCAGAAATTACAACTTAATTTGGTTAGATCGCACGCAACAGGTGTAGGGAAATCATTTGATCTTGGTATTACCAGGTTAATATTATTTTTAAAATTATCAACATGGGCTAAAGGGGTTAGCGGCGTACGATTGGAATTAGTTAGCCTATTAAGAGATTTATTGAACCATGATATTTTACCTGTAATCCCTAGACAAGGATCAGTTGGGGCTAGTGGTGACCTCGCGCCACTGGCGCATATGGCCCTACCTTTGATTGGGGAAGGATTGGTACATTTTCAGGATCGTATTATGCCGGCAATGTTGGCTTTGAAAGAGGTGGATTTACAACCTTTAATACTTGGCCCAAAAGAAGGAATTAGTTTAATTAATGGTACACAAGTATCCACTGCAATCGGAATAAAAGCCTGCCTAGAAGCTGAAAGCTTGTTAAAAATAGCAGATCTAGTTGGAGCCATTTCAGTAGAAGCGTCGCTATCATCTCGCAGTGTATTTAAATCATCGATTCATAAATTAAAACAACATCCCGGTCAGAGATTAGTTGCGGCCAATGTTTGGAATCTTTTACGTGATAGTGAAATCGTTTTATCACATAAAGATTGCGACCGTGTACAGGATCCGTATAGTTTTCGTTGTATCCCTCATGTCCACGGTATAAGCAGGGATAATTATAACGGTGTGAAAGAAATTGTACAGAATGAAGCAAATAGCGTAAGCGATAATCCATTAATAATGCCAAACACTCAAATAATGAATTCCGGACATTTTCATGCAGAATCGATTGCTCAAGCAATGGATAATTTGGCTATAGCTATAGCAGAATTAGGTTCGATTTCTGAACGGAGACTTCATTATTTCATGAAAGGAATTGAGGATCGAGTTCCGTTATTCGTTGCATCGAATCCAGGAATTGAATCGGGATTCATGACTGCCCATATTACTGCGGCTAGTTTGGTATCAGAGAATAAAGTATTGACCCATCCTGCTAGCGTTGATACGATTTCAACATCTGGAGGACAAGAGGATTTTGTTAGTATGGCTCCTTGGGCGGGGCGAAAATGTTTACGGGTGATCGATAATGTCAGAAATATATTGGCTATTGAACTACTTACTTCTACTACAATAAATGAACTATTTCATGCACCCTTGAAAATGGCTCGTGGTACGCAGCCAGTTATTAAACTATTGAAAAAACATGTCCATTTTTCCAGGGGTGATAGGCCACTACATACGGATATAAAAGTTGTTAACGACCTCATAAAAACAAGGCAGATACTTTCTTTGGTGAATAAAAACTACGAGCTCAGTTAATATGCCCAATAAAACACCATTTGTATATAAATATACCTTTGATGATGTATTACTTGTACCTCAGGCATCAAATGTTTTGCCTCGGGATGTAATTCTATCGACCAACCTTACCAATGATATCTCATTGAATATTCCGTTACTAAGCGCTGCAATGGATACTGTGACTGAAAGTGCAATGGCCATAGCCCTGGCAAGAGAGGGAGGTATGGGTGTTATTCATAAAAATCTTTCTATTTCAGATCAGGTAGATATGGTTGACAAAGTTAAAAGATCAGAAAGCGGTATGATAATGAATCCGCTAATCCTGACACCGGAAAAAACCATTCGAGAAGCAAAAGAAATGATGGGTCATTATCATATTAGTGGATTACCTGTTGTAGAAGAAGGAAAGTTGATTGGTATTATAACAAACAGGGATATCCGCTTTGAAACCAACTTAAATCTTAATGTTAAAGATCGTATGACAACTGATAACCTTGTTACCGTACCAGTTGGTACTACATTGGAAAAAGCAAAGGACATATTACAAAGACACCGTATCGAAAAATTATTAGTTGTTGATGAAGATGGATCATTGGCTGGATTAATTACTGTGAAGGATATACAGAAAAAAGAGCAATTTCCATATGCTTGTAAAGATAAAAATGGACGCTTACGGGTTGCAGCAGCCATAGGTGTAAATGATGAAGCGATTGAACGGACGCAGGCCTTGAAAAATTCCGGCCTTGATGTATTGGTTGTTGATACTGCTCACGGTCATTCATCAGGTGTATTAAAATTAATTGAAAAATTGAAATCCAATATTGGATCAATGGCTTTGATTGTAGGGAATGTTGCGACGAGGAAAGGTATAAGATCTTTGATTGATGCTGGAGTTGATTGTCCAAAGGTGGGTATTGGTGCCGGAGCTAGTTGCACTACTCGTATAGTTGCTGGTGTAGGTGTGCCCCAACTATCCAGCATAATGGATTGTGCCGAAGAAGCAAACAAGGATGGTCTACCAATAATTGCCGATGGTGGTATTCGTTACAGCGGTGACATTGCTAAATCATTGGCTGCGGGGTCTAGTGCTGTAATGCTCGGTAACCTCTTTGCAGGTATGGATGAAAGTCCAGGTGAAACTATTTTATTTGAAGGAAGGCAATATAAATCCTATCGTGGGATGGGGTCTCTTGGGGCAATGAAAGAAGGCAGTGGCGATAGATATTTTCAAGAAGGTGCTGAAGCTACAAAGTTAGTACCAGAGGGTATTGAAGGTATGGTGCCGTACCGTGGCTCAGTACGTAACTCAGTTCATCAAATTATTGGTGGTTTAAGGGCATCAATGGGATATTGTGGTGTAAAAACTATTCCCGATTTTCATAAAAAAAGCAAATTTATTCAAATTACAAGTGCAGGTATAAAGGAAGGTCACCCCCATGAAGTTAAGATCATTAAGGAAGCACCAAACTACCAGATCTTAGATGAGTAAAAACCCTTTGCAATCAACTGTTCTATAAATAGAACAAATTATTTATTAAAGGGAAGCGGATTCTATTTCGTCAATGAATTAAGGTGGCGAGTAATACGTGATTTGCGACGTGCAGCAGTATTCTTTTTTATCAAACCTTTACTAGCCGCTTTATCAATTTGCTTCACAGCTACCCGATAATCAACTTCAGCTTTTTCATGATTTGTAGCTGAAGCAACCTTTTTTATGGCTGTCTTCAATTTAGACATTTGAGCTATATTGTTTGCCCGACGTTTTTTGTCCTGTCTTTCTCGTTTTATTTGTTGAGGGTGTCTATCCATAACTAAATATTGATTGGTTAAAAACTTGGCCGAGAACTTATTCTTAATCAGGATGGAAATCAATAAGGATTAGTAACTCTAATTATTTTTATTATAGCTGATCAAGTTTAGTTCATGGACAATTTTGAATTAATCTAAAGAAAACGTATTTTATTATATGGATAAATTATCCTTGTTGCAATCTGTACCAATATTTTCTGATTTGTCGCCATCAGATCTTAATAAAATTGCTGAAAGAATGATACACCGGGCCTATTCGAAAGGCCAGATGATATTGCTGGAAGATGATTTAGGACAGACATTCTTTGTCATTGGTGGAGGGAGTGTAAAAATTACTAGACTTAGCGATGATGGGCGAGAGGTGATTCTTGCTATGTTAGGCGAATCTGATTTTTTCGGTGAAATGTCTTTATTAGATGGTGCAGGGAGATCAGCGAATGTTGTAGCATTAGAATCTTCGGAAGTGTTGACTTTATCTAGGAATGATTTTTTGGAGATACTACAGGAGTACCCAAAAATTTCAATTAGCTTGCTGGAGGAACTAACTCAAAGAATCCGAAAAAGCGATCAGCAAATAGAGAGTTTATCCTTGAGTGATGTAGAACAGCGTATCGGTATTACCTTAATCAGGTTAGCGGAGGAACTTGGTATTATTAAACATGGTACTGTCAAAATTAAATATCTACCATATCAACAAGATATTGCAAATATGGCTGGAACTTCAAGAGAAACAGTATCACGTACCTTCAAATTATTGGAGGAAAAAGGTTTGGTGGCTCGTGAAGGTCGCAAACTAACAATCTATAATTTTAATCAGTTTACCAAAACTTTTTCATAAAACCTGCCTTACAAAAAGGCCATAAAATCTAATGGAACAAGTTATGATCCAGGGAATTAAGGCCAATGATCATCGTATTCTTTCTCGTGTTATCACTGGTATTGAAAATGATGATTATGTTCAGGACCAAAGATTTATAGACTTATACCACCGAGCACAAAAGGCAATTCGATTGGGCATAACAGGTCCTCCTGGTGCAGGTAAGAGTACAATTACAAATGAGTTAATAAAACGTTTTTTAAAAAATAATCAAACCATTGGAGTAATTGCTGTTGACCCATCAAGTCCATTTAGTGGAGGTGCATTATTGGGTGATCGGGTAAGAATGAATCATTATACTAATGACAAAAGTGTCTTTATCCGAAGCATGGGTACACATGGGAGTCTTGGCGGATTAGCGCGCAAAACCCAGGAAGCTGGTGATATATTAGCAGCAAGCGGGAAAGATGTTATAATTTTTGAAACAGTTGGTGTTGGTCAAAGTGAATATGATATAGCAAAAGCTGCAGATCTAACGATTCTGGTCCTAGTCCCGGAATCAGGTGATGAAATACAACTAATGAAAGCTGGTTTAATTGAGATTGCGGATATTTTTGTTATTAATAAATCTGATCGTGAAGGATCAGATAATCTTGCGGATACATTGAGTTCTATGATCAATGCGATTGGTAATGACAGAAAACCTGACGCACCTGTTTTCACTACGGTTGCCAGGGATGGAAGGGGAATGGATAAATTTTTTGATGGTGTTTTTGATCAGCTTGACAAGTTTGATCGTTGTGGTCTATTGCTAAAGAAAAAGAAAGAACGATATCGAAATCGAGTAAAAGATTTGATACAGGAACAGCTGTTGGGTGAATTTTGGACGGAAGATAGGCTTAGAAAATTAGAGGATGCAACAAAATCGTTAGATACGATAACGGAATCACCCTATAATATTGCAAATGATATATTAAAAAGTTTTAAATCATGAGTGATAAAGTTACCGGTCAAATGTCATTCCTTGAACATTTAGAGGAATTGCGGTGGCGGTTGTTAAAAAGTATAATCGCCGTAATATTTGGTGGTTCATTTTGTTTTCTTTTCATTGATGAAATAATGCAATTCCTGATTGCGCCTATTCATAATTTATCTAACCCACCTGACTTACAAGTATTAAAGGTCCAGGGTATGTTCATGATCAAGTGGGGTGTGGCTTTGCTTGGAGGTATCGTTGTGGCAATACCGGTGTTAACGTATCAATTAGCGAAATTTATCGGTCCAGGTCTACACAATGATGAGAAAAAGGTCATGGTTCCGCTTGTTTTTTTCAGTTATATGGCATTTTTGGTAGGGATAGTATTTGCTTTTTATGTTTTAATACCATATTCATTGGAATTTTTCACCTCAATGGGGGTGATAGAGGTAAAAAATAATTTTTCTATTAATTATTATTTTAGTTTTATAACAATGCTTTTGCTTGGTAGCGGCGTAATATTTGAACTACCAATAGTGGTATTCATACTAAGTGCAATAGGGTTGCTAACGCCTGCATTTATGCGTCATTACCGCCGCCATGCCATTGTAGTTATACTTGTATTATCAGCCTTCATAACACCTCCAGACCCAATCAGTCTTGTTTTTATATCAATTCCATTAGCTTTTCTGTATGAAATTAGTATTGGTGTATCCTGGATGGTAAACCGTAGTAAATAGCGTACCAATAGGTGTAATATTTAATATGGTTAATGATTTAAAAACTCTGAAAGAAATCACTGTCCCTATATTCGAAGATATAAAACTGTTTGAAATGGAATTTCGCGATGCTCTCAAATCTGAGGTGCGTCTTGTGAACACGGTAGGAAAATATATATTACGGCACAAAGGTAAGCATATTAGACCAATACTAACGATTCTTGCAGCTCGAACTTGTGGTAAACCGTGCCTCAATAGTTACCGGGCTGCTGCAATGATTGAATTACTTCATATTGCAACATTGGTTCATGATGATGTAGTTGATGAAGCCACAATTCGCCGTGGTTTTCCATCAATTAATAGGATATGGAAAAACAAGGTTGCTGTTCTAATGGGTGATTTTATTTTTAGTAAAGCACTCATAAATCTAGTTGGTATCAAAGATTTTGAAGCACTGGCGCTTATATCTGAAACAGCCGAAAAATTAAGTTCTGGTGAGATCCTGCAAATTGAAAAAAGTCTTACTAGATCAATGACAGAAAAAGTGTATTATGATATGATATATAAAAAGACCGCCAGCCTCATTTCGACGTCTTGCGAACTTGGAGCCATTACCTCAACAAAGACTGATAAGGACCGCGATAGAATGCGTATTTTTGGTGAAAAACTCGGTATGGCCTTTCAAATTAAAGATGATTTATTTGATATGCTTGGTCTTGAATCAAAAACAGGTAAGAATTTCGGCGCCGATGTCAAGAAGAATATGATTACTCTACCTCTTATTCATTCATATTCCACGCTAACCAAATCTGAAGCGAGACAAGTCAAAAAAATTTTTAATCTCAAAAAAAAATCACAAAAAGAAATTAATGAATTGACAGAACTGGTTGATACGTCAGGCGGTTTTGAATATGCTAATCAAAAGATAGATGAATTCAGCAATCAAGCCATAGATATTCTGGGTGAATATCCAGATTCTCCTTACAAAAAATCCTTAACGGATCTTGTAATTTTCAATTCCCAGCGCAATTATTAATATGAAATATCCCCGGACTATTTTGGTCCTCAGATTTAGTTCTATAGGTGATATTGTGCAATTGACCTCTCCGCTAAAGTCGTTACGAGATCGTTTTCCGGAAACACGGATTGATGTAGTTACACTAGATGATTATGCGGAACTATTGCTAGATCATCCTGATATAAATCGGATAATATATATCCCGCGTGAAATGAAATATCAAGAACTAAAAGAGATTGGGAAAATGTTAGCAGCTAAGGATTATGATTTGATTATCGATTTACACAACGTTATTAGATCTCGGATTATTCGCCGCCAATTCAAAACTGCTAAGAAGGTAATATATAAAAAACCTCGGTGGAAACGATTTCAACTTATTGAATTCAAAAACAATCATTTTCCAAATGAATTTTCTCAAAGATGGCTTTACCACCAATGCCTCGAAGAATTATTAAATAATGATTATCCAGTTCCAAAAGCTAAGCTGGTTGTCCAAAAGAATGAGCAGGTTGAAATAAAATTATTTTTAGAAAAAGAAGGTTTGACTGGATCCTACATAACATTAGTACCTGGCGCTGCCTGGCCGCAGAAGACATGGCTTGTTGATCATTACAAAAAGTTAGTTAATATGATAATAAATAAGCTAGGATTAAGTGTAGTTATTATTGGAAGTGAAAATGATAAGATTTGCACTACAATAGCCAATGATAAGAGTAAACAGATTCTTGATCTGCATGGAAAATTAGATATAAGGAAATCCCTAGTCATCATTTCCTTAGGAGAAATGACAGTAGGCAGTGATACTGGGATGGTCCATGCTTCCGAAGCACTTGGCGTACCAGTAGCAATGGTCATGGGGCCAACAAATGCTCAAACGGGAGGCGGTACATCATTGGATAGATCTGTAGTAATTGAAAAAGATATTTGGTGCAGACCTTGCAGTCAAAATGGCAAGCGTCCCTGCTACCGTTCTCAGCAATATTGTATGACCGAAATATCCACTTCAGATGTTTATCGTGCAGTTGAAGGGGTGCTTTTCCAGTGAAATATTTCTGGTTTTTTCTATATGAATTCGTATTGATACCAATAATGGTCATTATTGGTTTTATTGGTATGTATTTTAACGAAAAGTTAAGAGATGGTTTATTGGGCCGATTTCATTCAAGGAATGTATTAAAAAATTACCTTAATGGGTTGAGTGGATATGAGACAATTTACTGGTTTCATGCTTCATCCCACGGTGAGTTTCTACAAACAAAACCTGTGCTGCTAGGATTAAAAGAGGTTAAGCCCCATACGAAAATAATTGTCAGCTTTTTTTCACCATCAGGTTATAATCACGTAGATGATGAGTCTATTGATTGTAAAATCTATCTACCCTTCGATTTTTACTGGACTGTTAAATCAGTATTGCGTTTAGTTAGACCTAAAAAACTAATTTTTGCAGCTTATGATATTTGGCCTAATCTTATTTGGGCTGCTAAAGAACTTGGAATTCCTACAGTATTGTTTGCAGCAAGGTTTAAAAAAGGGACAGGAAAACTAATGCCAATGGTAAGAAACTTTTATCATTATGTTTATAGGGATTTACACTCAATCTATACTATTACTAAAATTGATCATAATCATATACAATTGATGCTTGGGAATGCAAATAATACGACTGTGCGGGTACTCGGAAATCCCAGATATGATCACGTAAAAAGCACTGCGGATAAATATACAACGGAGCATACCAAATCAGTGCTGAGTCGAAAAAAAAGAATCATATTTGCTAGTCTACATGATGAAGACGAAAAAGTTATCTATGAAAGTGTGTTACAGTTGTTAAGCGATCATAAAGACTTATCAATTCTATGGGTGCCCCATGAACCAATTTCTTCTGTAATTAATACTTCAATACAACGATTTAATGAAGTAGGGTTAAAGGTTAATGTGTTTAGCAAACAAACACCTTATGACAAGGGTGATCCTCAAGTAATTGTAGTAGATGTTGTTGGTGTATTATCTCACTTATATTGGGATGGGATTATAGCTTATGTTGGAGGCGGTTTCTCCACTGGGATCCATAATGTTATGGAACCAGCAATAGCACGATTACCAATTATATTTGGTCCAAAATATGGAAATTTCTATGAGGCAGAAGAATTGATAAATTCTGGTGGTGGCTGGGCAATAGATAATGGTCAAGAATTATTTGATAAAATCAATATGTTGTTAAATGATAACTCACAGATAATACCATCCAGCTTAGCAGCAACAGATGTTATTCATAAGAATATAGGTGCCGCATCGCGCGTAGTTAGAGGGATTATTCGTGACTAATATTTTAAATTTTCATATTCAGTTTCCAAAATTTTCACAGGATTGTGAAACCAGTTTTTCAGCAGGGTTACATGTGATTTTTGGTGAAAGTGGCGTTGGGAAATCAACATTTTTCCAAAAATTGTGTGGTATGGATACAGATGTAGGCAGCTTTGATTTGAATATTTATGAAAAACCAATGCGTACAATTCCAGTTTTCCAAAATCCAGATAATCAAATTGTAAGTTCGACCCTAGATGGAGAATTAGCTTTTTCAGCTGAATGTTTATTTTCAGATCCTAGTCAGGTTGCATATTTAGTTGATGGAATAAAAGATAAGTTGAATTTCATTGATGATGGAACAAGGCACCCGGTTACACTAAGTGGCGGTGAGAAGGAATTGCTAAACCTAGAGACTGCGTTAAGCGTAAAGCCTGGCTTAATTGTAATAGATGATGGGCTGTCATTTTTAAATAGTAAAGCAAAGAAAACTCAGGTACAGCGTTTAAGTGAATATAAGAAAGATACTGGTGGTATTATTTTATGGTTCACATCAGATATTTCAGATTTGATATTTGGCGATACTGTTTGGGAACTAAAACTCGATTCATTTACTGAAATTAATAAAAGTATACCCATACCAAAATATCAGGATAACATTCATCCTGCCGGTAAATTGCATCTAATAACCGATCATTTAACATATTTTTATGATCATAAAAGGATAATCCTTAATAATTTAAGTTTTGAGATTTTAGAAACACGCTGTTTCGGAATCATTGGTGCTAATGGTTCAGGTAAAACCACAATTGCCGGAATCATCAGCGGTATACTTCCTGAATATTCGGGCGAATTTCAGTTAGATATTGATGGAGAATCACCTGCCATAGGATATTTAAATCAATTTCCAGAAAAGATGTTAGGTACAGTTACGCTTGGTGAATTTCTTCTTGATTTGCAGCATTTTGGGAAATTGAATCCACTTATAGTTAGCCAAGCATTAAATATGATGAATGATTTTCAAATAAATTGGCGGATAATTGAGCATCAACCGGCCCTTGACGTACAATGGACTGCTTTGCGTTTGTCGATGATAATTCTTTTAGGATGTAGTAATTATGAATTAATCATTCTTGATGAACCAACTTTTGGTTTAGGTTGGCGGCAAAAGCAAACATTAGCTCGTTTTATCAATAAAATATTAAAAAAAAAACATTGTATTATTATTTCGCATGATGAACAATTTATCCACAGTTTATGTGATAAAGTTTTGGAATTAGATTCGAAAAGTTTAATTCAAAATTCTGGTTTAGTTCGTGAACAACGATAATAAACAAACACCTATAACAGATCCATCACGGATCATAACACTAGCAAATTTCATCAGTCTCGTTCGCGCATTGCTAGCGATCCCAATTATTTTTACACTAAGGGACCCAGAAAAACTTTACCTTACTTTTTGGTTAATTATAATAGCCGTTTTATCTGATGTGTTAGATGGCTGGGTAGCAAGAAAATCTCATGGTGTTACTGAATTTGGACAATGGCTTGACCCCATTGCAGATTTCATTGTTATACTATCAGTAACATCCTTCATGGTTTATGAAGGCCGATTCCCAATCTGGTTCTTTACTTTTTACTTAGTTAGGTACGTGTTTATAGCGCTGCCTGCGATTTACTTATTGAACCATACGCATTTTGTACTACACTCAAACTGGTGGGGCAAATGGGGTGCTGGAATTACAACACTCGGTGTGTTTTTACATATTTTTCATATCCAGGGTGTACCTAATCTTCCATTATTGACTCTAGCGATAGCGTCTTATTTGCTGATTATTAGCTGGGTAAAGTACTTTAAAACATTCATTTTAGAATATAAAATACTTCAACAGACTAGTTAAATGATAACTAAGTTATTCAAGGCGTTATCAAAAACGCGTAAAGGTATAGCTGGTGCGTTTAATATTTTGTTAAATCAACGAGTTACACCGGAAACGCTGGAAATGCTAGAAGAAACATTAATCACAGCAGATCTTGGAATTCATACAACTTCTAGTATTATTAAAGTCGTGGAAAAAAATGCAACAAAAAATTTTTTAAAAGCAGTCCGCAAACATATGCTCTCAATTTTACCAGATAAAGTTCATGAATTACCAGATATTCCCTATGTATTTCTGGTAGTAGGTGTTAATGGTACTGGGAAGACTACAACTGCAGCAAAATTAGCATATTATTATAAGTCAATGGGAAGAAGTGTTATATTAGTTGGCGCAGATACATATAGAGCAGCGGCTTTAGAGCAATTAAAAATTTGGTCAAATAGAATTGGTGTCCGTTTGGTAAGTAGCAAATATGCTAAGGATCCATCAGCCGTTATTTACGATGGAATAAAAGCTGCTAAAAAAGATGATTCTAATATTGTAGTTGTTGATACAGCAGGAAGGCTACATACACATAAAAACCTAATGAAAGAATTAGAAAAAATGAAACGTACAATTGTGAAAAAGTTTAAAGACTATTCTGTTAAAACAATGATAACTATTGATGCTAACCTGGGGCAGAATTCGCTTTTTCAAGCCAAGGAATTTTCAAATTATATCGATATTGATGCTGCAATCTTAACAAAAATGGATGGAACGGCTAAAGGCGGTATTGTTTTCTCATTGAATAGAGATTTAAATATCCCCGTAGAATTTTTGGGCATTGGTGAGGACATTGGAGACATTGAAATATTTGATCAAGATCATTATATAAATTCCGTTATTGGTATGAGCGATGGTTGAAGAAAAACAGAAATTGCACCTTATTAGTCTAGGATGCGCAAAAAACTTGGTCGATTCTGAAATTCTTCTTGGTGGACTTAAACATAGTCAATATGATGTCATTGATGAACCCGATGAAGCGGATACGATAATAGTTAATACTTGCGGTTTTCTTGATATAGCACGTGAGGAATCAGTGGATACAATACTTCAGGCCGCTGAACTAAAAAAATCTGGCATTGTCAAACAACTGGTTGTAATGGGATGTCTCTCAGAAAGATATCCTTTAGAGTTAAAAAAAGAAATCCCTGAAGTAGATCGATTTTTTGGTACTAATGACCATAAGCAAATTGCATCATTTCTGACTGGGAAGGAATATGGAAGAGATGATCCTCTTTTTTATCGCTCACTTTTAACACCATCACACTATAGTTATTTAAAAATTGCGGAGGGTTGCGATAATGGTTGTTCTTTTTGCAGCATACCTATAATGCGCGGTTTGCAGAAGAGTCGTATGTTACCAGATATTCTGGATGAAACTAGTCGCTTGGTTAACAATGGAGTAAAAGAAATAATGTTAATTGCGCAGGATACGACTACTTATGGTTGGGATCTATCAAAAAAGGTTTACTTAAGCGATTTGATCTATGCGATGGATCAAATGGAAAATGCTCCTGATTGGATTAGGATTCATTATGCACATCCAGCGCACTTTAGTCAGCGTATAATAGACTCGTTGGTAACATCAAATAGAGTTTGTCGGTACATTGATATGCCTATACAGCATGCTTCGGATAAAATATTAAAATCGATGCGAAGAGGTCTCAATCAGGATGGTATTCGCGAAAGAATTCAGAAATTGAAGGCTGCAGTTCCTGAGATAAGGATTAGGACAACTCTGATTGTTGGTTATCCGGGTGAAAGCGAAGAGGATTTTAAGGTATTATCTGATTTTGTATTGGAAATGAAGTTTGATCATTTAGGCGTATTTACTTACTCGGAAGAAGAAGGTACAATTGCCGCTGATTTAGAAGATAATATATCAAGAGAATTAAAAGATGAACGAAAAGCTATAATAATGGACATTCAAAATAATATTAATTATGAAAAAAACAGCGCTATGGTAGGTCAAACACAAAAAGTAATAATTGATGAAGTTGGTGAGACTGTTGCGGTGGGAAGAACCGAGTATGATTCGCCTGAAATAGATAATATTGTCCAGGTAGATGGGAAGGTAAGTAAAGGTGAATTTTATAATGTTAAAATTAATAATTTTAATGAATATGAATTAATTGGTTGTGTATAAAGAGATCAAAAAGAAAGAAAATAATTTCACTGACATAGTACTAATGCCTTTTCGTAAATTACCGCAGGTCCACATGCACCATGCACATACCAAATGGATAGTCCGGCTGGTAATATTAATATTATTTACTAGTATATTACCTGTACATACATCTGAACTATACGCCCAACGATCTACAAGTAAAAAATCCACCAAGAAGAAATCATCAGGTAAAAAGAAAAGCAGCAATAAAAAGAAGAGAAGCAGTAAAAAGAAGAGCTCAAAAAAAGTAAAAGGTAAAAAGAGTTCAGGTAGTAAAAAGACTCAGGCTAAAAAATATGTAGACCGAGGTAAAAAACGGTATAAAGCAAAAAAATACCGTGGTGCGCTGGATGATTTTAAAAAGGCACATAAGATCGCTCCATCAAAAACTACCAATTCATATATATCCAGAATAACTGGAATATTGAAAAAAGGCTCATCTAAGAAAAAAGAAGTAATTAAAGCTAAAAAACCATCACTCAGCGCAATGAAGCTAGCTGGGGAGTTATATGATTTAAATAATGACCTTACTGATAGTCGCCGCAGGATGGGGCGAGCTATGAAATATTTGAAACCACGTCAGGAAAGGTATTTGTCTAAATTAGAATCACGGCCAGTCTATACAACAGCTGATTTTGAACAAGCTGCTGATGGTGCACCTGACGATCTTAGAATGCAAAGGCAGTTAGGTCTACATTATGAGGTGAATGGTATTTGGAGTAAAGCAAAGGATGTATATCTACGGCAAGTTGCTCGACACTATGATAATCCAGATGCCCATTTTTTTCTTGGGTCACTGTATGAAAAATTGGGTGATTTTCAAAAAGCACAACAATCCTATGAAGAAGCATTAGATCTTGATGTCAATCACAAGGCCACTTTAGATGCAATGGCTGTACATCAAAAAGATTCACCAGCAGTGGAAATGAGTCGGCAGGTATTGGTTCGTACTGCTGCTAAGGCACCAGAAGGACCAGCACAGCAATTTACCCTAATACATGAAAAAATAAATAACGGATTATTTAATGATGCCATTGTAATGGCAAAAAAAGCTGCTGAGAAATATCCTGATCAAAATGGTTTTATTTTTTTGCAGGCTATCGCTTATAATGATTTGGGTGAAATTGACCTTGCCAAGGCAGCATTCCAGCAATCAATTAGGATGGATCCAAAACATAAAGAATCTCATTTAGGATTAGGAAACCTATACTATAATATGGGTAAATATGTTTATGCAGCGCTGGGCTTTGGTGACGTTGTTTATTTAGATCCTCAGGACTTGGATGCACGTTACATGCAAGGCCTTAGTTATTTTAATGCTCAGGAATGGGGATTGGCTGCATCTGTATGGGAAGATCTCTTACATTATCAAAGCCAGCACCCAATTGTAAGGAATCTATTACCCCAAGCATATTATATCTTAGCTGTTGAATATAATCGCTTGGGAGAACCAAGCTTAGGCAGAACATCTTTTGAGAAAGCATTAGGTGTTAATTCAAATTCTTATGCTTGGTTACCTGGTGCATTTAGAACATTGGGTAAATACTACCAAGAAAAAGGTATGCATAAGGAATCCTTGGTCGCATATCAAGAAGTTTTGGAACTACGACCCAATGATTCTAGCGCCTATACAGGTATGGGGGTTACCTATTGGAAGATGAATGAGCATCAACTAGCGAAGGCTTCGTGGAATCGAAGTTTGCAAATAAGCCCAGACGCCAATGATGCAAAGGGCTGGTTAATATTGTCTAAACGCTTGGGCTCTTAGAAACCGACTCAATCTCGACTGTTACCCTTTATTCTTACGTTCTTATTTTCCTGATGTGAAATTTTCCTGTTTTAGTATTATTCTGCTCACATTTACGTTGCTTACAGCGGAATACCCTGGAGATGACGTTGTCTGGAAAGCCGTTCGTTCATTTTACAATTATGACACGGGTCGAGCGATAACAATTCTTAACAACGCTCGTTTGGATTTTCCAGAAAATCCTACCGTACACCTCACCTGGGCTGCGGCACGCTGGTTACATAGTCAAGCTCATGATCCATTGGATGTTACTTGGCACATGCTAAATGAGGATATCGAAACAATTATTCCCATCTATAATAATTTAGTGGAACAATTTCCAGATGATCCAAATTATAAATTGTATCTCGGTTCATCTATAGGTTTGAAGGCAAGGGTATATTTGGGGAAAAAAGAGTGGTTAAAGACGTTGATATGGGGATACAGGGGCTTTACACAGATATTGGATGTTGCGGAAAAATACCCTGAGATTACTGATACGCAGTTACCACTTGGAATTGTTGAATATTATGCAGGAATGTCAAATTTTCTTGTTAGATGGGCTGCAGGTATGTTTGATTTAAATCCTTCTACCATTGCTGGAGAAAAAAAGATTTTAAATGCTGCTGAAAATGGTGAATGGTCCTGGATTGAAGCCAAAGGAACACTGGTATTTATGCATCTATGGATAGATCCCAAGCCAAAATTTGCACTGCTGTTCAGTCATGATTTGGTGACATATTTTCCCAAACGTTATTATTACCGTGTACTTTATACAGAAAGCCTGCTTATTAATGGACTATTAACAGATGGTTATCAGTCATTACTACAACTTGATACAATGTTTGCAGGTCTGACAGATATACATAAGGATTGGTATCTTGCTTACCGGAAATACGAGTGGGCATTATATCATTATTTGAATGAAGATTATCCATTGGCCTTGAGTGCTTTGGATATTGCCATAAATAACTATGATGCTGAATTAGATGTTGTGTTAGGTAACGCATTATTATTGAAAGGTAAGATCTATGATATACTAGGGGATCGAAAAACAGCTGTTAAGTTGTATCGGGATTGTATTCGGCTTGATAATTTTACTTATGCAATGGAAAATGCAGAACAATATATCGTTACATCCTTTGTAAGGGATAAGGTTGATTAATGGAAATTCGACCTGATGCATTTTGTGAAAGCCTGACAAAATACGTACGTTTTCCAACTAGAGAAGTAATGGTTGGATCTCTAGGCATTGGAGGAAATAATCCAATACGGATCCAATCAATGACAACTACCAATACAATGGATACGCGAGCAACAGTAGATCAGTCTTTACGGATGATCGAAGCAGGATCAGAACTAGTTCGTATAACTGCTCCCAGCAAGCGAGATGCTGAAAACTTAAGGATTATAAAAGAAGAAATTCGAAATTGCGGCTATAAAACGCCTATAGTTGCCGATATACATTTTACGCCTAACGCAGCACTTATTGCTGCTACTATAGTTGAAAAGGTGCGCATTAATCCTGGGAATTATGCTGATCGAAAAAAGTTTGATTTTATCGAATATACAGATACATCATACGAACAGGAACTCGATAGAATAAGGGAAAGATTTATCCCTCTTGTGAAGGTGTGCAAAGAAAATGGTGTAGCCATGCGTATTGGTACAAACCATGGATCATTATCAGATAGAATTTT
>JBJKZU010000091.1:0-16846 GCA_045569095.1 Fidelibacterota bacterium | reverse complement strand
CCACTGACTCTAATAAAAAAGCATATTCTGCCTTTTGGGAAAGGCGGACCCATGCCGCTACTGGTGTGAGCAAATCTGCCAGTATTCGTTTATACACGGGAATGGTTGCGCATTCCTGGGCCAGATCTTGAAATTCATCGAATGTGAGTTTTGTTTTATTCATTTTGAGTAAAAAAAAACCCCGAAATTTCGGGGTTCAATAGCAGTCAGCATATAACAGGTATCCCTGGGACTACAAAACCCCCTCGTGGTTAAAGAACCAATACCAGCTATAATAATTATTTTTATTCATGTCAACCATGATCTGCAATATTAAGGCCGAGATAACGGCAAAACCAACCATATTTTACTTTTTCTGCAATTTTTTAGATATTTGATTAACTGGCCTAAAGATGGCTGCAATAGAGTTTCGATCCAGTTTTCCTTCAAATTTATTTGTAAGGCGATCAATGATATTTTTCTCTCGATTTTGGTTCTCAATATTGAATCCTGATGATGCCTTGATTTCACCAATTTTCATGGCAATAGAAAATCGCTTTACAAGTAAATCCAGCATTTTATCATCACATTCATCAATCTTTTTTCGGAGTTCGTAAATTTTGTCTTTCGGTTCCATGAAAAAAAGTACGGAAGGGAGTGGATGGGTGGAAACGATTTTTTGAAAATGTTCAGGTATTAAAGTAATTTCAATTTATTATCCGGTAGTTTGCATTGCTGCCGCAATTGCATTAATGGATGTAAAAATTGATCTGTCTAAATTTTCGTTCGCCTGGTCTTTATTTTCTCTCCGACGTCTTAACAGCAAAACTTGAATGATATTTAACAAATCAGTAAACGGATTTCGGAATGCAATAGAGTTGGAAATTACAGCATTTCGATCCAACAAATTTTCATAGCCGCTTATGCTTTTGTAAGCATTCAGACATAATTGATATTCCTTCACTAAAATCTTATGGAACGCTTTTTCATTTTTGGTTTTCGCGTACAACTCTGATATGTGTAACCTGGATCGAGCCATTTCAAAAGACATATTATCCATAAGCTGTCTGAAAAATTTTGATTTTTTATATAACATTCTTACTTCATTCAATTTTGATGATTTATCAATCAAATTGAATAATGCTGTGCCCAAGCCAAACCATCCGGTCAGATTATACCTTAACTGTGTCCAGGAAAATACCCAGGGTATCGCTCTCAAATCATAAAACCCAACTGATTCATCTGCTAACTTTGCCCTTGCTGCAGGTCTTGAAGCAATTGGTAAACTACTAATATGATTAATGGGGGTCGCATTTATGAAATATTTCCAACACTCTTGATTTATTATATTTTTCTGATAAGTGTCAAAGGCTCTCATTGAAATGTCTGAGTTCAGCGGGCTCTCAAATTCTTTTTTATCATCAATAATGCCAGCTAGCCCAATTATTTGTGCATGGATAAGTTGTTCTAGATGCCGTTTTGCAATTCGAGAAGATCCATATCGATAAGAAATGACTTCTCCCTGTTCTGTCATCCTTATTTTTCCATTATGGCAAACGGAAGGTAAACTAATTATTGCTTTATTTGATTTGCCTCCACCTCTACTTATTGATCCGCCACGACCATGGAATAATCTAAAATCAATATGCTTCTCTTTAAAAATTTTCGCCAAATTTTCTTGACATTTGTACAGTGAATATTGTGCCATGCCCATACCTCCATCCTTGTTGCTGTCAGAGTAGCCGAGCATGATTTCTTGAAATACACCCTGGCTTTGTAAATATTTCTTATATATGTCATCATCCAATAATTTGGAAAATTGTGCTGGTGCTGACTGAAGGTCAGCGATGGTCTCATAAAGCGGTATAATATGCAGCCCACAGTCCATTTTGCCATCGTGATAATGGATAATCCCAGTAAGTCTTGCCAAAAAAAGTACTTCCAGAATATCACTTTTGGTATGGGTCATACTAACGATATAGGATGATATTGAATTAGGGTCAATCAATAACTCATTTTTGATAACTAGAAAAGTAAGGATTGTTTCCTGGGACTGCTCTGATAAGGTATTAATAAATGATTGTTTTAGTTCATTCTGAAATTTGATGCCTTCAGTAAGAATTTTATTTTTTTCGGCTTCATCCAGAGCAATATAATTCACATTGTGACCTAGTTTTTTGACAATTTCATGAATCACGACCTCGTGCACATCAGAATGTTCACGTATGTCCAAGCTCATCATATTAAAACCAAATATTTCCGCTTGAATAATTAAATCGCGTGTGGGTCCTCTGTCTATACTGGTTTCATGCGATAATAACTGGAGAGATGCTTGAATGATCTTCAATTCAGATATGAATTCTTCAGATGTATAATCTGTTTTTTTGGAAGTGATGGTTAACTTTTCTTTATGACGCTCTAATTTTTGTTTTATACATAAAATCTTTAATCGAAATGGTTCAAATTGTAGTCGTTCTTGAATATTTTCATCAATACTCAAGTTTTTTACGTCAGTTTTGATCGAATTCTGAAGTTCTATAATCTTCGTTTGGTCCTTTACTGTGATACTTAGGTCATCGTATAACATTTCCAGGGCGTTAATAAATTTTTCCGTGATACGTATTTTTTGAGTTTGGATTGCATATTCTGTAATTTTATGTGTTACTGCAGGGTTGCCGTCTCTATCCCCTCCTACCCAGTTATGGAATCTGATGAAATTTGAAATAGTAACTTTTTCATTATAATAGATTTCAAATGCTGATATCATGTCATATGAAAGTCTGGGTACCGCATCCCAGAGCGCACCTAAGGTGTTATTAATTGTATTATTTATTTCATCTTTTATTGATATTCTTTGCGAACGGATGTCATCAGTCATCATAAGCAATGCACAAAGACGCTTTGCCTCATTCATTAGATTTTCTTTTTCTTTTTCACCAAGTTTATGAAATAAAATTTGATCGATCTTTTTGATGATTATTTTTTGTTTACTTATGGCAGATTGTCTTCTTGATTCTGTGGGATGGGCGGTAAATGTTGGGTGTATTTTGATACGTTTAAGAATTGATTTTGCAGTATCAAAATCTATGTTTTTCTGTTTTAAGTTTTTAATGCCGGCAAAAATTGAATCTGCTTTTGGGATGCTGAATGTAGCTGTATTCGATCGATTCCTGTTTATTGATGTGATTTCACTCAGTTCTGCCTGATTAAGCAGGTGAAAGTAGGTACCAATAAATTTTAATATTTGATACAAATCACCATTTGACCATGTTTCCAGTTTAGACAATATGGAACTGTTAATTAAATTTTGGTTTCCCGAACATAAAAGAGAGTGTAAAAATTTCTTGAATTGAAGTTCTTTAGAATTATCTAGGCTGGAAAAAACTGTTTCCAGCAATTCAAATATCAATACCGATCTGGATTGCATTTGAGCTGATATACCGCATTGCTTTGCGAAAGTATGTAGTTTATCCTTTACCACAATAACAGAGATACAATAATTATTTTAAACTATTTTATAGAAAATTTTTTCATGCCTGCACTTAAAAAATTATGCAGAATCTTTTTAAGGGATCTTGCAACTATGATTTCTCTAGAGCCATCTCAAGATCATGGATGATATCAACCATATTTTCAATACCCACGGATATACGAACCAGACCGTCTGTAAGACCTCTCGCCAGGCGTTCTTCTTTTGGTACTTCAGCGTGGGTCATGGTTGCCGGATGGGTGATCATAGTTTCCACCGAACCTAGACTTTCGGCCAGTTGTGCCAACTGAACGGAATTCATTAAGGTCCTGCCTGATGGTATACCGCCGGTCAATTCAAAAGAGATCATGCCGCTGAAACCGCTCATTTGTTTTTTGGAAACATGATACATAGAATGGGATGGGAGTCCTGGATAGCTCACTTTAGATACTTTTGGATGATTTTCTAAAAATTCAGCAACTCCCTGGGCATTGTCTGCGTGCTTTTTCATTCGTAAATCCAGCGTTTTAATACCCAATAAGGTAAGCCAGCAGTCGAAAGGGCTTGGTACAGCACCAATGGTTTTCTGGACGAATTTGAGCCGGTCAAAAAAATCTTCTCTGTTTGTAATAACTATACCGCCAATCAATTGGTTGTGTCCACTCAGATATTTTGTTGTACTGTGCATTACCAGATCAGCGCCATATTCTAGAGGACGGAGGAATACTGGTGTTGCAAACGTAGAATCGACACCAAAAATTAAGTCGTGGTTTTTAGCAATTTTTGCCACCGCTTCCAGATCAGTGACTTTCAGCAGGGGATTGGTGGGTGTTTCTGCCCATATCATTTTTGTTTCTGGCCGGATTGCAGCTTCAATATTCTCAGGAAAAGACGTATCCACATAGGTAAAATGTAAATCATAATTAACCAAAATCTGGTTGAAATGTCTGGATACACCGCCGTAAACATCATCAGAACAGATTACATGGTCGCCAGATTTTAATAATTTCAAACAACTGTCTACAGCAGCCATGCCGCTGGAATATGCGACGCCATATTTCCCACTATCAAGTGCAGCGAGATGTTCTTCCATCATTTGCCGTGTAGGATTAGCAGAACGCGTGTAATCGAATCCCTTATCTTTCCCAACTTCTTCCAGAACGTAAGTGGCTGTCTGGTGCAGTGGCGGCAGGATGGATCCTGTAATAGGATCTGGCTTGATTGCAGCATGAAGTACTTTTGTGTCAAATTTCATAATAACTCCTTATGTCTGGATTAAAAATTCTTTTAGGTAAGAGTAATCGGCAGGAATAACAATGCTATTTTTTTCTTTTTTCATTGCTTTTTGAAGTTGGCTAGGAATGGTAATTTGTTCCTTAATGATCGGTTCGACCACCTGGGGAAATTTTCCCGGGTGTGCTGTGGCCAGGGCAATACCCGTGAAATGTGCATTTCCTTCCTGCTGGTATTTTTCTATACCAGATAATCCTACGGCCGTGTGTGGATCGGTAAGATAATTAAATTTATCTTTTGTGTGTTCGATGGCATTTCTCGTTTCGTCATCCTGGAAACTCCAGCTTATAATATCGCGTCGTACGTTGTTCACATTTTTATTATAGATTTTCAGGATACGATCGAAATTGCTAGGTCTGCCCACATCCATGGCATTGGAAATAGTTTGTTTGGATGGCATAGCATTGAATTCGCCTGTTTCTAAATATTTGGGGAAAACATCATTGGCGTTTGTGGCGGCAATAAATTTTTCTACGGGCAGTCCCATATGTTTGGCAAGGATCCCCCCGGTAAGATTGCCGAAATTTCCACTGGGGACACTGAAGACGATGGGCTGATTAGCACCGATCTGTTTCCAGGCCCAGGCATAATAGACAGATTGGGGAAGAAGGCGAGCAATATTGATAGAATTGGCAGAACTCAAGGAATGTCGCTGATTAACGTTTTTATCAAGAAAAGCTTCTTTTACCATGTATTGACAATCATCAAAACTGCCCTCTACTTCTAGGGCGATTATATTACCGCCATAGGTGGTTAATTGCTGTTCCTGGACGGCACTCACACGGCCTGAAGGGTAAAGGATTACAACCTGAATTCCATCCAGCCCAAAAAACCCATTGGCTACAGCACTCCCTGTATCGCCAGAGGTGGCGACTAGTATTGTGATTTCCTCTAATAGTAGATGTTCCATACAGTGGGCCATGAATCTGGCAGCGAAATCTTTGAAAGCCATGGTTGGTCCATGAAATAACTCCAATACATAAATATCATTGATTAAACAAACTACAGGAATATCAAAGGTAAAGGCAGCGTTGCAAATATCCATGAGTTCTGCTGAAGAAATGTTTTCAGATACAAAAGGATGGATCATTTCAGCAGCCAGTTCACAATAGGTCATTTCTTTTTGGTAAAAAGCATGGTCAAACTCTGGGATCGATTCTGGAAAATACAGTCCCCGATCAGGCGCCAAACCATGGAATAGCGCTTCCCTAAAACCAACAGCAATACTCTGTTGGTTGGTGCTAAGATACCGCACAGCCTTAGTCCAGTATTTCCGGGGGTTTCCTTTGAATGGGTGATGGATATGCGATACTATTCAGACCGTTTTTCTTAAATGAATCCACCATAGCAATTCCAACTTTCCTTGATATTTCTTCTGAATCACATAAGGCAAATAAGGCTGGCCCTGACCCGGAGATTCCACAGCCGATAGCGCCAGTATCCATAGCTGTCTGCCGGACAATATGATAGCCGGGAATCAGTTCAGCACGGACTGGTTCAGCAAATAAATCTACCATGGATCGACCCAGCAAATCGAAATCATTTTTATGCAGTCCCATGGTAAAACCGGCTAAATGCCCAGCCTGTTCAACAGCAGATTTTAAAGGTACCCGTTTTGGCAGCATTCTTCGAGCATCTTTGGTATTAACTGTAAAATCTGGTAAAACGGTAGTACTGAATAAATTTTCCGGTACAGGCAATTGCAGGATATCAAGAGGATCGTAACTGCGGATCAGGATCATTCCGCCAAATAAAGCTGGCGCGATGTTGTCGGCGTGAAATCCACCGGAGGCAACTGCTTCACCGGCCATTCCATGTACCAATAATTCATCCAATTTCAACGGATTACCCAATAATTCATTGACTCCCACAACAGCAGCAGCTGCACTAGCTGCACTAGACCCTAATCCACTTCCAGGCGGAACACCTTTTTCAATGTGTACATTAAATCCTTGGTTAGTTCCCAGGTTATTCAAAAGGGATAAAATTGCTTTTCCTGCTGTATTATATTTTACAACAGTTGTTATGGTATCAGCTTTTGTTCCAGAAAGGGTAATGTCCAATCCTGGGGAATCTTTCAAATTTATTTTTAAGATATCAGCTGGTTCAACAATAGCATAGCCAATACAGTCAAAGCCGCAAGAGACATTTGCCACGGATGCAGTTGCACGAACTTTAATTGATTTTTCAGGCATGGATATATCCTTTTTTTACCAGCAATTCTGCCATGAGAATGGCCCCGCCGGCTGCGCCTCGAATTGTATTATGTGAAAGGGCCACAAATCGAGCATCAAAAAACTTATCTTGGATCAGGCGACCTATTGTAACAGCCATACCTTTTTCTGAATCCCGGTCCAATTTAGGTTGAGGACGATTTTCATCCTCAAAATAGATGATAGGTCTCTCTGGGCTTGTAGGGAGGTTTTCAGTCTGTGGAAGCCCTTTGTATTCGTTCCAGATGGATTTGATTGCATCAATAGATAATTTTTTATCCTTGAATCGAATATATACCACAGCCATATGTCCATCAATCACAGGCACTCTTGTGCAGGTAGCAGATATGTTAATTCTGTTTGTGTTTTCAATGCCAGTTTTTGTTAGGTGGCCTAATATTTTTAATGGTTCATTTTCTGTTTTTTCTTCTTCACCGCTAATGTAGGGAATAACATTATCCTTCATTTCAGGGGCTGTAATTGTAGCCTGTCCGCCTCCAGAGAGAGCTTGTAGTGTAGTCACCTGGACTTGGTCTACGGGAAAACCAGCTTTTTCCAGGGCATGCAATGCAACCAGGTAGGATTGAAGGGAGCAGTTAGGTTTTACAGCTACAAATCCGCTGGTTGGTAAACCGCGTCTGGATTGCTGGATTGGTATGACCTGGATATGATCAGGGTTGATTTCCGGGATAATCATGGGTACGTCTTTAGTCCACCGATTTGCCGAACTATTACTGATTATAGGAAAGCCGGCATTTGCATAATCAAATTCCAAATTCCTCGTTTCTTCCTTTTTAGGCAGGTTCATGCCAGAAAACACACATTTCACATTTTGAGGAATAGCATCAAAATCCTGGACATTCCGAACTACCAAATTTTCAATAGCGGATGGTATTTTATCTGACATCAGCCAATTATCACCTACTGCATCGTGATATTGTTTTCCCGCAGAACGGGGAGACGCTGCGACATCTGTCACATCAAACCAAGGATGATTCGCCAATAAACGAATATAGTTTTGCCCTACCATTCCGGTAGCGCCCAATACACCAACTTTGATTTTCTTTGGAATTTTATCCATTATTCTATCTGTTTTTCAGGCAAAGTTGTATATCGTGTAACACACCTGCTGCTGTAACGGCTGCTCCGGCGCCATGACCTTTGATCACTAGAGGAACATCGTTATATCTTTTGGACCTAAACACTATAAAATTCTCTCTACCATTTTGGTAATAAAACGGATTATCATTACTTACCATTTCTAAACCAACCTTTGCCTTCTGCCCATCCCATTTACCAATGTAGCGCAATACTTTCTGTTTAGCGGTGGCATTTTTCAATTTTTCTATAAAAAGCTGGTCAAAATCAACCATTCTATCCAGGAATGTATTTACCGATAATGTTGGATCCAAAGCAGTTGGGATCAAGCTTTCCACAAAAATATCATCCAATTCCAATTTTGCTCCTGTTTCTCGTGCTAATATTAACATTTTCCTTGCCACATCTATGCCGCTTAAATCTTCACGAGGGTCAGGTTCAGTAAAACCTTTTTCCCTGGCATCTCTAACTAGTGCACTGAAGGGCTTTTGGCCATCAAAAGAATTGAATAAATAACTAAGCGTGCCTGAAAGAACGCCTTCGATACTTAATATATTATCACCAGTTGCAATAAGCCCCTGCAAAGTACTAATGATTGGAAGTCCTGCCCCAACATTGGTTTGATATTTAAATTGCACATTATTATTCTTGGCTGTGTCCCGAATCGAATAATAATAATTTTGGTCAAGGGTGTTGGCAATCTTATTCGCTGTCACCACAGAGAAACCTTGACCTAATATGTTCACGTATTCTTTTGCGATCGTTTCACTGGCAGTACAATCGATAAATATTTTTTGTTTTTTAGCTTTTCCACCATTTTTATCAAAAAATTCATTTAGTTCAAGTGGAATGCCTGATTTGTTCAACTCATCCTTTGCCATGATAGGGTTTACACCATTATTTTCAATAACCATTTTTTTACTTGATCCTACCGAACGTATAGAAATCCCTCGAGGAATTTCTTTACCAATAATATCAAGTAATTCACTGCCGACTGTTCCCACTCCCAAAAGATAAATATCAGCAATATGATCTTTTTTGTCAAAAAATTCTGAGTGCAATGATTTCAGTGTTTGATTCACATCTTTATCATTAACTATAAAAGAAATATTGCGTTCTGATGATCCTTGAGCAATGGCTATCACATTAATGTTTTTATTACCTAAAGTACTAAAAACACGACTAGACACACCGGACATGTGACGCATTCCTTCGCCAACTACTGCCACCAGAGATAGGTTTTTTTCTACAGTAATTTTATCGATATAATGATTTTTTAATTCAAGGGCAAATTCAGTTTCAAGAGTCTTTACAGCTTTAGTTATCCATTCGGGTTTAATGGCAAAGCAAATGGAGTGTTCACTGAAAGCCTGAGATACTAGGATGATATTGATATTTCCATTGGCTAGTGAAGAAAAAGTACGCCCATTTATGCCTTTCATTCCGACCATACCAGCTCCTTGTAATCGAACTAAGGCCACATTGGACAGCGAAGAAATGCCCACCACACTTTTATCTGTTTTGGCACGATCTTTAGCTATAGTGGAACCAGGGTGATCAGGCTTAAATGTGTTCTTTATTACTATAGGTATATTTTTATATAGTGCCGGAATCATGGTTGGGGGAAAGATGACCTTAGCCCCAGCATGCGCTAATTCCATTGCTTCTTCATAGGTCAAGTTGGATACAACTTCTGCTTCGTTTATAATTTTTGGATCGGCAGAAAGGATACCACTCACATCTGTCCAAATTTCAATTATTTCTGCATTTAACGCTGCACCAAATATGGCCGCAGTATAATCTGAGCCACTGCGGCCCAACGTAGTGGTCGCACCTGTTTTAGTAGATCCCAAGAAACCGGTGATAATTTGTATGTAGGATCGATCCTTATAATAGGATCGTATGCGATTATAGGATTCCTGATAGTGTACAAAAGCATGTCCGAAATAATTATCTGTTAATATAACCTTTCGGGCGTCTAACTGTTCAGCTGGAATTCCAATTTGACACAGATATTCTGCTAATATTTTGGTAGATAATAATTCACCGTATGAAAGGACTTTATCAAGTGATTGAGAAGACAGGTGACTTTCTTTTGCTACAAATAATAAATCAGATTTGAGTTGTGTAAAATATTCATCAAGTATCCTGCGAATATTTATTTCATTATTTATAGATAATTTTTCAGCGCATTCTGTGTGCTTGGCAACCAAGGAATCAAAAGTTGCATCAATATTTTTACCTACAGCGGCATATTCTGCCAGTGTCTTGATTGTATCAGTTACACCACCAAAAGCAGATATTACAATAGCTAATTCACTGTTATTTTTTCTTCCTTCAATAATACCGGCGACATGCCGAATCTTATCTGCATCCGCTATGGATGAGCCACCAAACTTTAAAATATTCATTTCTTTATTAACCGTTACTTATTAAGAAAATCATGTTAAGCTAATTTTAAATAATATGAATAATTTTTATCCATTAGTTTGATGGTTTCTTATTTTGATAAATATTTGCGAAATATTTTTCATATTGTCCATTTGTAATAGCTGCTGGTTTTTGTCTAGGTTTAATTTGTAGTGTGGTATTTTGTTCTGAAATATCATTTATTGTATGTTCCTTGTTTTTATTTTGTTAATAGTTATAATTCCCTAATAATGAATTGTTACCAAGATAAAGATTAGATTGATTTATTTGTTAAATAATAATTAAAAAGAAGAAGATTCAGCATTATCTGCTCTCATCTTTCCCCAAATATTATTCGAGGCAGGAATTAGCACCTTTTTTTGCGTAACGCAAATTAGGTTGCTAAGGTTTCTAAGGGCCTGAACCCTCCACCTTTCCGGATAAAACCCAGCGCTGAATTGTCAAATAGCAAGTATAGAAGTTGTATTTATTCTAACCACAGTATTATCTTAAAGTCAATAGTGAATAAATAATTAATAATTATACGGAATATGAAGTTAAATATTAATATATTTTGGTCTTGTATCTATATTAATTAAAATATTAATATAGATCAATCATTAGAAAACATACATAATCAAAGATTGAAATAATCAATGAATTACAAAAGTTTTGCCGAGTTTTTCTCATTAATAAATCCTTTTTTTGATTTATTAAAATTATTTAATAATAATAATCAAAGAGGGGCAAAAGCTTTGTAGCTTTAGGTCGAAGTTTTTTTGAGCCCCCGATGATTGATTTCTTGGGGGTTTTTTTTTGATAAAATGCAAATAGGGTAAATTTATAATGTGCGGAATATTTTCTTATAAAGGAAAAACTTATACCTGGGATGAGATGGATGAAGCGTTTGGGCTGATTGGTTACCGGGGGCCGGATAATACTCATTATAATACGGTCGCAGATGATGTATTATTTGCTTTTCATCGATTGTCTATCATGGGCACCACTGAGGCAGGAAACCAGCCCATGAAACATCCCCAAGATGAATCATTGACTTTGATCTGCAATGGGGAGATATATAATTACAAAGAGCTTGCTGAAAGATATGACTTCAACTTAAAAACTGGCTCGGACTGCGAAATTATACTACACCTGTATCAGAAACTTGGAATAGAGAGAACAATAAAGGAACTGGATGGTGTTTTTATGTTTGTACTCCATGATGCATCATCTGAACAGTTATTTGCATCCAGGGATCCCATAGGAGTACGGCCGGGATTTATTGGAATGAAAGAAGATGAACTGTTTATAGCTTCCGAAGCAAAACCCTTGGTTCAATTATGTGAAACTGTTTTGCCTTTCCCTCCTGGAACCTGGTGGTGTTCCGATACGCCAAAGATATTTAATAACTATTTCACCCACAATGATGCTATTATACGGGAAAAGGATGAAGATTCTATTTGCAAACGGATCAGAATTCTGCTGACTAATGCTGTAAAAAAACGTCTCATGGCGGAAAGGGAGATCGGTTGCCTCTTGTCTGGAGGGCTTGATTCAAGTCTAATAACGAGTCTGGTTTCTCGTTACAACAATGGTCAAAAGCTAAATACGTTTTCAATCGGGATGCCCGGCAGTGTGGATCTAGAGTATGCGCAAATCGTTGCTGATTTTCTAGGAACAGAGCATCACCAGATCGAAATTTCTGAAAAAGATTTCCTGGAAGCCATAGAGACTGTTATCTATAATATTGAATCCTATGATACCACTACGGTTAGGGCCAGTGTGGGCAATTATCTTGTTTCCAAATTCATTGCAGAGAATTCAAATTGTAAGGTAATCTTTAATGGTGACGGTGCCGATGAAGTTTGCTGTGGATATGTGTATTTAAAAAATGCACCCACTTCAGAAGCACTTCAAAAAGAAAGCGAAAAACTAGTAAAAGAAATTTATTATTTTGATGTGCTTAGATCTGATCGCAGTATTAGCTCAAATGGACTGGAGCCCAGAACGCCTTTTTTGGATAAAGCATTTGTGAAATATTACCTTTCAATTCCAGCAGAATTAAAAATATTTGATGGCGTAAATCGATTGGAAAAATATCTATTAAGAAAAGCATTTGATAGCCAGGGATTGTTGCCAGATGAAGCATTATGGCGGAGGAAATGTGCTTTTTCTGATGGGGTCAGCTCGCAGAATAAATCCTGGCATCATATTATTCAAGCGTTTGTTGATCAAAGAATCAGCGATGATGAATTCATTCGTGAAAGAAAAATATACAAACATTGTATGCCGCAATTAAAAGAAAGCTATTACTACCGCAAGATTTTTGAACAATATTTTGGGAAGAATGAACAGTTGATTCCTCATTTTTGGATGCCAAAATGGGTCAAAACGAATGATCCATCAGCTAGGGAACTTACGGGTTACCAGGAATAAAATATTTGATTAAACATAATTGTTAATTGAATAATAATATTATTTGACACAGGTATTTAAATAACTAAATTAAATCTAGCTTAGTAAAACAATTGTTTGTCTAACTAAGTAACTTGGTTAATAAGTAAATGAGCATGATAATTAAAACTGGAAATCATTTTTCGTCAACAATGGAATGCATCATATCCAGCGGTAGCGTAATTAGTTTACCAGTTAATTATTCTTTGTCCATATTCCAGATTTTAAATATTCTGGTACTATTACTTATTATTAGCATTACCGTTCTGGCTGCCTAAGAAGAACAGAAAATTATTCAGGCGGCGCGAACGGTGAGATAAAATCCCACCAAAAAAAGTCGAATAACTGAATCATTTTATTAGGCTCTTGAACGAGTTGAAAACATAATCATGGTATATGATACCATAAAAGTTTGGAAAATTCGATGAGATCGGACGAGGTTAAAAAAGGATTTGAAAGAGCACCCCATCGTAGTCTATTATGGGCTACGGGTCAGATTAAAAGCGACAGTGATTTTGATCGCCCTTTTATCGGTATAGCGAATTCTTATATTGATCTAATACCTGGCCACGTACATCTTCAAGAATTTGGAAGAGTAGCCAAAGAAGCTGTTCGGGAAGCAGGCGGAATCCCTTTCGAGTTTAATACAATTGGTGTCGATGATGGAATTGCTATGGGTCACATTGGCATGCGCTATTCTTTAGCTAGCCGTGAACTCATCGCAGACAGTGTCGAAACAGTAGCTGAATCACATCGTTTGGATGGTTTGGTATGTATTTCTAATTGTGATAAAATTGTTCCGGGTATGCTTATGGCCGCTTTGCGAGTCAATATTCCGACCATATTTGTTTCTGGTGGACCTATGAAAGCAGGCGTTAACCAGCAGGGTCAAAAGGTAGATCTAATTTCTGTATTTGAAGGTGTGGGAAAATTCAAAGCTGGTAGTATTGATGAAATAGCATTAAATGATCTGGAAAAAAATGGTTGTCCCACCTGCGGTTCCTGCTCTGGTATGTTTACAGCAAATTCAATGAATTGTCTTATGGAAGCACTGGGACTTGCACTGCCAGGTAATGGAACCATTTTGGCCGTGGACCCCGCTCGGTTAGACCTGGTAGATAAAACAGGGAAAGCGATTATGGATCTAGTAAAGAATAATTTAAAGCCCCGTGATATTGTGAACCAGAAAACAATCCTAAACGCATTTGCGCTTGATATGGCCATGGGTGGCAGCACCAATACTGTCCTACATACTCTGGCAGCAGCAATTGAAGCCGGATTGAATTTCAATTTAGAGGAATTGAATTCTCTCAGCCGCAAAACACCATATCTCTGCAAGGTTAGTCCGGCAACTCCAGATGTACATATGGAAGATGTGTTTGATGCGGGTGGTATCTCAGTTATTCTCAAAGAATTATCTAAAAAGGAGGGCTTACTCGATCTAAATCGTCCCACTGTTTCAGGTCAAACATTGGGGGAAAATATTGCGAATGCTAGAAATAATAATTCTAAGGTTATTCGGTCTGTTGATAATCCATTTTCCGAAGAAGGTGGACTAGCAGTGCTTTTTGGAAATCTTGCCCCGGATGGTGCCGTTGTAAAAACTGCAGCAGTAGAGGAAAATATGCAGATCCATGACGGGCCGGCCAGAATCTATGAATCGCAGGAATCTGCGGTTCAGGGTATTTTGAATGGAGAAGTTCAGCCCGGTGATGTCGTGGTTATACGTTTTGAAGGGCCTAAAGGAGGTCCTGGTATGCCGGAAATGCTTGCTCCTACAAGCAACATCATGGGTATGGGACTTGGCTCTAAAGTTGCTTTAATCACGGACGGCCGTTTTTCTGGTGGTACCCGTGGAGCCTGTATAGGGCATATCTCGCCAGAAGCAGCAGCTGGAGGACCAATTGCAATTGTTCAGGCTGGTGATATAATCAAGATTAATATTCCTGAGCGATCCATCATTTTAGACGTCCCCAAAGATGAAATGGATCGACGCGAGTCTTTATTGAAACCATTTAAACCAAAAATTAAGCATGGTTATTTGCATCGGTATGCCCGCATGGTTACATCTGCTGATACTGGTGCAGTGCTGAGATGAACAAAGGATAAAATAATGGATAAAAGAAAACTTACAGGTGCAGAGATTTTATGGGAATGTTTGGTTAGAGAAAAGGTTGACGTTGTATTTGGCTATCCAGGAGGTGCTATTCTCCCGGCTTATGATGCGTTGAATAAATACAAAGATAAGATTCACCATGTTTTAGTTCGACATGAGCAGGGTGCTACACATATGGCTGATGGCTATGCCAGAGCTAGCGGTAAGGTGGGTGTCGCTATGGCTACTTCTGGTCCAGGTGCAGCTAATATGGTAACCGGTATTGCTACAGCCATGATGGATTCGTCACCTATTGTTTGTATTACTGGGCAGGTACCACGTGCTGCAATAGGTAGTGATGCGTTTCAGGAAACCGATATTGCTGGTGCAGTTATCCCTGTTTCAAAACACAGTTATTTAGTAATGGATATTTATGATCTTCCAAAAACAATAAAAGAAGCTTTTGCTGTTGCTCGTTCTGGCCGGCCTGGTCCTGTACTGGTTGATATACCAAAAGATATACAAACGCAGGCCATAGAATTTGAATACCCTGAAGAACCTGTAAGCATACCGGGGAATAATTTTGCCCATAAAGCGGAATTAAATGACTTAGAACAGGCTGCAAAGCTTATTTCCAAATCTAACAAACCTGTTATACTAGCAGGCCATGGAATTTTGATTTCAGGTGCCTCAAAGGAAGTGGTAGAAATGGCAGAAATTGCAAGTATACCTATCGGCTGGACCTTGCTAGGGTCTGGTGCAATACCTGCGAGTCATCCATTAAACATGGGTATGATGGGAATGCATGGAGAGTTTGCGGTTAATAATGCCATCCAAAATGCAGACCTCTTGATTGCTTGTGGGATGAGATTTGATGATCGTGTTACTGGAAACCTTAGTACTTATTCACCAAACTCAAAGAAAATTCATATTGAAATTGATCCAGCCGAAATAAACAAAAATGTACAGGTGGATGTTGGTATTAACGGTGATTTACGTACAGTTTTACAACAACTAATTCCGATCCTAAGCAGGAAAAATAATAAGGATTGGCTTAAGACCGTTTCAACTTGGGAAAGTGAATCTCAGGAGCGGGATATTATCAATATGCAGACAGAAATATTATATGGGGCGCAAGTCATCCATGATCTTTGGCGCGAAACCAATGGCAATGCAATAATTGTTACAGATGTTGGTCAACACCAGATGCTGGAGGCTCAATATTATAACCATGAGGAACCAAACACATTATTGACCTCTGGCGGATTGGGAACCATGGGATTTAGCCTTCCAGCAGCAATCGGTGCAAGCTTTTCTCGAAAAGATAAGGATATATGGGTTATTGTTGGAGACGGCAGTATTCAAATGACAATCACGGAGTTGGCAACAGCGGTGCAGGAAAAGGTAAATATCAAAATAGCAATCATTAATAACGGTTACCTGGGTATGGTTAGGCAATGGCAGCAGATGTTTTATGATGCACGCTATAATGAAACCCCAATCAGCAGTCCTGATTATTTAAAAATTGCTGAAGCTTATGGATTACCGGGATTTCGAGTTAAAGAAAGAAATGAAATACAAGAAGCTGTAAAAAATGCCACTGAAATCAAAGGACCTGCATTAATAGAGTTTGTTGTTGAACAGCATGACATGGTCTACCCTATGGTTCCTGCTGGTGCAGATTTACACGAAATGATTAGTCGACCAGTACACGACCAATTTCAAGATTCAGAAATGTAAAGGAAGTAAAAAAATGAAACAGATCTTAATTGTATATGTTCAAGATGAACCTGGTGTTTTAAACCGAGTTTCCAGCATGATAAGAAAACGCAATTA
>JBJKZU010000090.1:0-16907 GCA_045569095.1 Fidelibacterota bacterium | reverse complement strand
ATACCTTATCAGCAATTATGGTAGCGTTAACAGGATGGTTAGTCTATTTAACTTTTTTATCATGATTGTAATGTTGGTGAAATAGATTCTTTAATTACACATCAAGCCCCACATTCGTGGGATTTTTTGTTTATAGATATTTAGGACTATCAGTTCTTACATTTACTCCGCTGGAAGATTCTTTAAAGCTTATATAATAATAGCAATAGCCACTGATTAATAAATATTATTTTCGGGAGAAAATACCATGAAACGTATAATATCAATAAATGTACTATTACATCTGACTTTAAACATCTTAAATGGACAGGTAGACTACACGACCCAGATTCAGACTATTTTTACTAATAACTGTACCAGTTGTCATATGTATGGTAATGCCAGTGGTGGTTTAACCTTAACCTCCTATTCAGGTGTAATGGCCGGCGGCAATAGTGGTGCAGTGATTGTGGCCAATGATCATGCTAATAGTTACTTATGGCAAAGAGTAAATAATGGTGAAATGCCACCCGGAAACAACCCCGATCTTTCCGCATCACAAATTGACCTTATAGCTCTATGGATAGATGAAGGTGCTTTAGAAAATCCAGTTTTTACTGGTCCAGTTTGGCACGTAGCAACCACAGGTTCTGATTCAACAGGCGATGGCTCTGAAGCATATCCATTTTCCACGATACAAACAGCTATTGATTCATCTAGTGATGGTGATACAGTATTAGTAGCGGCTGGTACTTATGTAGAGAATATTAATTACAACGGTAAAAATATTGTAGTTGGGTCATTGTATTTGACCACACAAGACACTTCTTATATATCATTGACAATTATAGATGGGGATAGTAGCGGGAGTGTGGTGACTTTTGATAATGGAGAAGATACTACTGCAGTGTTAAGTGGGTTTACAATTAAAAATGGGTATGCTACTTCTGGTGGCGGTATCTATTGTTCATCAGCCTCCCCCACTTTGAACAATATGATCATAAGAAATAACACAGCCACAATTTCTCTATATGGTGGTGGTGGTGGGATTTTTTGCTGGATTAATTCCAACCCGAGTTTAAAGAATGTGACGATAAGTAATAATACAACGCTTGAAAGGGGCGGCGGGCTTTTTTGTTATTATTCCAACCCGAGTTTAGAAAATGTGACGATAACAAGCAATTCGGCTTCTAATGGCGGCGGGATTTATTGCAGGTACTTTGCCAGTCCTACCTTGACGGATGTAACATTTAGTGGAAATACTGCAAGTAATAATGGTGGCGGAATGTTAATCAATAATAGATCCAACCCTACCTTGACGGATGTAACATTTAGTGATAATTCTGCTGAAGTTTATGGTGGAGGGATTCATTGTTCAACTTTAAGCTTCCCGAGTCTGGAGAATGTGACGATAACAAGCAATTCGGCTTCTAATGGCGGCGGGATTTATCTTGTAGATGGTACGTCAAATCCTTCATTAGTCAATTGCATTTTATGGATTAATGTACCCGATGAGATAACTCTGTATGATAATGATTCATCAATAACTGTAAGCTATTCTAACATTCAAGGTGGTTGGGAAGGAGAAGGCAATATTGATGCCAACCCTCTTTTTTGCGAACCTGACAGTGGTGATTATACTTTGGCAGAAAACTCACCTTGCGTTGGTACTGGTGAAGATGATGTTAATATGGGTGCTTTTGGAGTTGGCTGTGAGGCAATTAATCTTGCACCTGTATTAGCAACTATTGAAGATCAGCAAATAGCGGAGGATAGTGAATTAACAATTGGAGTTAGTGCCACATCATTTTTGGGTTATTCAATGAGTTTTACTGCAACCAGTGACACATCTGATGTGGAAGTATCTTTGGAAGATACGAACCTCACTGCCACTCCATCACTAAATTGGTTTGGGAGCTCGGTTATAACGGTCATTGCCACCGATGAAAATGAACTCTCTGATACTACAGGCTTTACATTAATTGTTAATGCAGTAAATGATGCCCCAGTTGCAAATAATGATACAATTATGGTTGATCATAATACAGATTATGTAGGACAAATTTCTTGGTCAGATGTGGATGGTGACATGGAATTTTTATGTAATCTATTAACCAGTCCATCAAATGGTACTGCATCTGTATCACCAGAAGGGTCATTTGTTTATTCGCCTGCGTGGGATTATAGCGGAAATGATTCTTTCACATTTACTGTTTGCGATAATTCTTTATGTGATACTGCAACTGTTCAAATTACAATTCATGCATTGTCTATAGATGAAACAAGTTTGCCAACTGAATACGCCATATACCAAAACTACCCCAATCCATTCAACCCAGTAACGACACTGCGGTATGATCTACCAGAAAATGGTTTGGTCAATATCATTATCTACGATATGCTGGGAAGGGAAGTAAAAACCCTCATCAACCAAGCCCAAGATGCTGGCTACAAATCAGTCATCTGGGATGCAACCAATGATTATGGTAAACCAGTTAGTGCTGGTATCTACTTATATCAGATACAGGCTGGTGAGTATATGCAGACTAAGAAAATGGTACTGTTGAAATAGAGTGAAGCCTTGTCATTTTGTCAATGTTTCAAATTACCTGAAGCATTGACACTTTGACATCACCTACACCCACAAAAAACACAACTAATCCTCTTGAATTCCAATATTGTCTGTGTGTATCATTAACTATATATTAAAGTCAAATGAGTAAGAAAAAGATACCTGTAAAACTTGTGATTGACTCTAAACACCCTGAAAAAGGTGGTCTATTTGATGAGGATGGAAATAAAGTCCCTGATGCACCATCGTTGCCAGAGTATGAAGGATCAGATTGGTTTAGATTAATTTCAGATATGGATAATCCGCTTATTGTTCAAGAGGAGACAGAGGAATTGCAATTAAAATTAGCGGATGAAAAAAGAAAAGCGTACTGGCAAAATGAATTTCTGCACCGCAGTTTCTCTGGGAGGCATGATCCAACCGCAGTAACTCAATTAGTTGAATACTGGACACGGAAACGTGATGAGATTATTAAGCGGATGGTGGAAGGAAAGATTAATAGCAATTCAATTAAGGGCGTGAAACTGTCCACTGAGATAATTAAGTATGATCGTGCGTCTTTCATTGCCATTAAAAAATACCAGCAGCATCAAAAAGACCTCAAGAAACTGTATGATGAAGATGAATATGAAAGATTTTTGGCTGATTTTGATACACCAAAAATATTTGATGAATTTTCACCCTATTTCGGTTGGCCTATAATTAACAAAATCACTGGTGGTATCTTAAAGCATGGTCATCGTGATCGCATATCTCTGAAAGATATAACAGATATTTTAAACAAGCAGTATGGTGAAGTTATAATTGGCAGATGTCCTACTACTGCATGGAGAGATATTAGTATTGTGGTTCTTAAAGCCAATCTAATTGAAATCAGATATGGTGGAATTGTTGATACACTAACACCAGATATTGAAAATGGATTAATGAATTCATCGTATGAAGGCACTGAGGCTTACAATGCTATGATCATCTTCGCACTTAATAATGGTTATCTACATTTAGAAGATGTAAAAGATTTAACTAAAAAGAATATTTCTCGATTTAGGAAGTGGCTAAAAGAATATACGGGTAAAAAGGATAACCCTATTATTTACTCTAAGGTGCAAGGGTATGTCTGCCAGTTTCATATTCAGCAAACATTCTATGAAAAAGATTCTCAAGGGAGGCTAACCAAAGACACGGACGCTGGGCTTTGGTGACAAGCTGACCTCTATTGTGACACGTTTATACGCTGTCATTATCTCAATTACCCTCTAACATATAAATAACTTAATCAAATCGTGACATGTCACCCTGTGATTATAGAGGCCGCAATTAAGCGGAATCATAAACATAGGAGAAAAAATGTTAGAAGATGTAAGCATAACAAATGCAATTGAGAACCCTCAATGGCAGAACCAAACAGATAAGCAGTATAGATCAACATTGGATAGAGTCCATGATATGATTGAGGAAGCGATGAAGAATAATAGTCGCAAATACAGCTGGTTCACAGTTAAAGGTGCTACTGTTTACTGTAATTGCAGTAAAGCAACTTTGCATAGAGCCATAAAACGCGGTGATCTAAAAACAACTAAACCAAGTGGATTGAATAAGCTGATGTTTCGGAGAGATTGGCTGGATCGCTGGATGAACGGATAGAAAGGAAGGCTGTAAGTGAAGAATCTTGAAGTATACGAAAAGGTATGTGGTGATCTAAAGCGCACTGGTGATGGTTGGTTTATGGCCAATTGTCCATATCCAGATCATGAAGATAGGAAAGCCTCGTTCAAAATAAATGAAGCTGGGTATTTCTCATGTTTTGGATGTAATGCGAGAGGTGATTCGTATGTGTTTGCTAAGGACTTTGGATACGATCCAACACCATACGCAAGGGGTAGAACCAAAGGCGGCAATAAGTCGCCTTCTACCCCTATTCTACCCCCAAAAACAGGCAAGATGGACAACAATAGCAAGGTGCGTGTTTCGCGAGTGTATCTTGATAAAACGCATCCCAAGAATGGTAATAATGACACATTGCCGATTGATCCAGCTAATTGGATTGAAAGTGATTTACATGATGATATACGGAGGTATCAACTTGAGCTAAAAGAGCAATTGGAAAAGTATTCTAATTTCTGGGAAGCGGCAGATTGGAATATCAGCGAGGCAGCGGTAGAACGCCATCAGCTTGGTTACAGTAAAAGGAAACACAGTGTGGTAATTCCAATTACTGAAAGCACTGGACATCCTGTACAGATGAAGATACATAAGTATGATCAATGGGGTACGGATAAAACGAATAAATGGTATCCAGCCGATTTAATAGCCAAATATGATAAGGATAAAAATTTGCTAATCTGTGCTGGCGAGAAGGATGCAATCCACATATTAGATCATACTGGTTGGCAAGTTGCAACTGTTACTGGTGGTGAGTTGAGTATGCCAGAAAAGAAGTCTCTCTATTGGAATCTGATTGATGGATTCAAAAGGTATGTCATTATATATGATAATGATAAAACTGGGAGAGAAGGATCGCAGAAAATGTCAAAAGTCATAAAGGAACGTAATCCAGCATCAGATGTCAGAGTTGCTATTTGGCCTTATGAAGATCACGCCAAAGGCTGGGATTGTACATTATCAATACAAAGAGATGGCGGTGTTTCATTTACTGCGGCCATTGATAATGCAAAACAAGTAAACATAGAAAAAATTGGAGGGTTTGATTTGATACTACCCAGCACAATAACAAAGGAATCTGTTAAAACAGTAGAATGGTTTGTAGATACTATTAGGCCAAAAGGTTTCGCATCTATAATTGGTGGTGAAACTGGCAGCAACAAATCACATCTTGTAATGCAAGAAGCTATGTGTATTGCAACTGGTCTGTCATTTCTTGATAACACAGTTAAGAAACCAGCTAAGGTGCTATATGTAGATACTGAAATTGGTAAAGATGAATTAATGCGAAGGTATTTGGCAAAGATAGAAACTGGTGTATTTAATGAACACCTACTGATTAAGAACTTCAGCATGGTATCAAAGCGTGGAAACTTTGATGATGTCTATGCGGACATTTCTAAGGCTCTACATATATTGAAGCCAAAGGTGTGCTACATAGATAATATGTATACATCCACAGATATTGTTGATCTATCAAAGAACTATAATCTCAAGCATTTATTGCAGAGAATACTTAGGCTCATGGATAGATACGATGTAACGATCGTTCTTGTATGTCATTTCAATAAGCCAGATGGCAATGTTGAAAACGCATTTAACATCCATAAGATCGCTGGCGGATCATATCTTGCTAACTGGAGTGAACACATCCAGATAATTTGTAATACAAATCAAGATAATCTCCGGCTATTCCGTACGGTTAAGTCACGTGGCACAGAATTCTCAAAAGCTGTATATGGATTAGAATGGGGAGGAGTAGATAAACAGCTACTATCTATGGATGGATTGTATTCTAATTGGAAGCATCTATTAATAGATGAACAAAAGTTCGATACAATGATGCATTGTCTGGAAGACGTAGCGGATGGCGATAGCCCCTTTGATGCAAATCGCTGGTGCAATGTTTGCATGAAAATCATGGATGTAGGAGATCGCCAAGCTAGAAGATACTTAAAGCAATTAGTTACGATGAAAATGGTAAATAAGATCGGTAAAGATGGTAATGCGGCTTTGTATCGTAGAACTAATTTGATCCATAAAAACTGGCAAGCGTGACACCTATGTCAAAGTGTCAAAGCTCGTCTTGTTTGTAGTCTTGTTAGGGTTTATTTCCCAAAAAGTACACGCACACGTACAAATCTCAAATGTACATACTTTTGGACATTTTCTCTGGCACTCTGAAGGGATCACGGATACCCCAATTAACCTCAAACGCATACGCCCATACCGCCCCAAAGACTAAGGTTCATTGGTCATTCTTTGATCTTAGTGGATGCGGTGGAAGCGTTATAGAACGGAGAAATTATGAAAGTTGATAAACAACCTGATAATCAGGAAAGTATCACTGGTAACAGTGATACATACGGTAGGGGAGAACACCCTAAATCAAAAGCTAATTTGACACCATTTAAGACTGGCGAGTCGGGTAACCCAAGCGGCAGACCATCTAAGTACGTGAATCTGTCTAAAGCACTTAAAGAGGTAGGCAAAACGCCGCCGTATGATTTTGACTATATAGCTCCAACTTATAGACTTGCGGTACTACATACGATATGGCATAGAGCATCTGAAGGCAGTATGCCACATATTAAGGTACTGGCTGAATTAGGATGTCTTGATCATGATTAATCGTGTATTTATCCTCTATAAATGGTAATTTCTAGAGCTTAAAAAATACATGAATCTTCACTTACATATTCCCATCCAGAAGAGAGTAACTGTGAAGTCTCTGCCGTGTCATGTATACGGTAAGCCTTCTGGGTGGGATATTTGAAAGGCTTTGAAACATGGCAAGTATCTTAAAAAGACGAGGTAAGTATTATTCTCGAGTTTCTTGGTATACTGAATCAAAGAAAAAAACAGAAAAGCAAATACCTCTCAAAACCGATAAAAAATCCGTAGCACGTGTACGTAATGTTCAAGTTGAGAAACTTGAGAGTACAATCAGAGAAGGTAAAGAATGGAAATTCCCTTGGCTAAAAGGTGGTGGAAAAACTGAGTTAGTTGAATTATCAATAGCTGATGCAGTAGAAAAGTTCTATGCAGTTAAGATGTTAGATAATTTAAGACCAAGGACATTTGAGGCATACAAACAGGGATTAAATCCTTTTATGGATGCACTTGAAAAACATTATCGTAGATCTGATTATCCAATTGCAAATGTAGGTTTATCTGAAATCAATATCTTTAAAGCATGGTCAAAGAGACGTGGTCATTCACCATCTACTACGAACCTTTGCTTACAAAAGATTAAATCACTCCTCAAATACTGCTATGATTTGGAATACATAGAAAAAGAGGTAAAGGTGGAAATGATAAAAGTAAAAGATAAACCACCGATGTATCTATCTGAAGAAAAGCTATTAAATCTATTTAGATCAGATTCAGTTGAAGAGCATTATAGAAAAGCATTCTATTTCTATGCAATGACTGGATGTAGACTTCAAGAACCATTCAATGGATACATAAATGGTAGATGGTTAATTATAGATACAGATATATCAAAGACAGGAAAGGTAAGACAGATTCAGCTAGATGATAATCTTCTATCGGTATTACTTGAAATGAGAAATAGAGTAGAAAAAGCAGTAGGTACTAGTGGTCATGGAAGTAAGAGTGCTAGTAGAAGGTGGCAGATCAAGAAATACTCTAGGATGTTTAAGAAGTGTGCAATTGCTGAGGGATTTGGTATACATAAGTTTCACAATCTTAGAGATACATATGCCACTAGAAGATGGGCAATGACTGGAGATATTCACATGGTATCAAAAGAGATTGGTCATAGTTCAGTTGGGATGACAGAAAAGTATGCTGACTTTGAACTTCATATGTTAGTAGATGACTTTCCAACAATAGCACATATTATCAAATTGAGATTAGATAAAAGTACCATAGATCAAGGTCTAAATACTTTAGCCTCAAATTATCTACAATTAGCCTAAAAGTAGTAAAAGTGTACACGTTTTGGTGTACACAAAGGCATGTTTATAGACGACAGATAACCACCTTGCCAAGGTGGATGTCGCGAGTTCGAACCTCGTCTCTCGCTCTCTCAAAAACCCTTGTTTCACGATAAGGGTTTTTTGTTTCTAGTAATCATTCAATTCTGTCAGACGTAATGTTGAAATAGATTATTTTTAATATAGAGACTGCTGTTTCTTTGCTTCTTCAGCTTCTTTTTCCGCCCGTTTCTCATTACGCTTATGTTGAATTTTTTCTATTTGTCGATTGATAATTGTTTTGATTGAAAATTTATACATCGATCTAGGATACTTTTTCTCTCGTTCCAGCGGTCGGAAATATTGGGTTCGGCGATCAAAAATTATGTCGAAAACCATCCATGCTATAGTAGCTACAGGTGTAATAAATGTGAAAGAATGGTATTGGGGCCCCGTTTCTTTTAATGGACCGATGCCAGGTAATATTTTCTTTACACCAACCCAGGCCGAACGAACCAACAGTCCTGTTTCGTCGTATTGAGAATAAATTTGAAATAAGGTGGCTAATGTAAATGATGCTGCACTGGCATAGAACCCATTCCGCACAGATTTCCTTAACACACTGCCATTAGCTCGGACAAAATGAATGTCCTGGTATGGAACCTTGGTAAATGGCAAATCCTCACCTAATTGATACAGAGATACAAGGGGCCGGATCATTTTTCTATCAAAAAGAATTTCATCGTAATAGATGGTATCTCCATTGACCAGACGTACAAAACCCCCGTATTCCTCAAGAAATTCCATACGTAAATAACTGGAAGGACTGTAGTAGAACATTCTGCCAAAGTCATTATAGACAAAATAGGCCTCTTTTTTAGCAATTCGAAGTGTATCACCATTATCACGATCAATATACTTCAGTGAATCAAACTCAATCGAATCAATTAATGTGATGGCCGTGGATCCATCAAAAAAAACAATTATATTCCTAACTTCAGCTGTGACAAGTGATGGTAATAGCAGTAAAAATATTACCGAGATTTGCTGTGCTTTATTCAATATGATGAATAATGTGGATAGATAAACTTAAATTCATACCGAGAATGAATCAAAAGCTATTTCCTCTTCTCCTGGTTTTTGTCGCAGCGGTTTCCGGACAGCCAAAATTCCATGTACAATTAGGCAGTGGGTATTATCAGCCAAAATTGACCGCTTTAAACACTGCTTTTGGAGACAGCAGTTTTTTTTCCTCTAATATTCTGATGAATTTTACCGCAACCTACCAGGTGTATTACAATACTAGGGTAGGATTTGGAAATTGGAACTCATTTCATATAATAAAAGATAGTTTCAATAGGCGCTTTACCTACAGGACGCTGATAGTCGAAACGTATTATTTTCAATGGAATAATATTGAATTCAATTTTTTGCTGGCACCTATGTGGAATTCTTGTGACATATCTATGGATATTGAGAATACCAATACGGAATGGTCTGATTTATTGAGTTCATTTGGTAACAGCGGATCATACCCGATTAAAAGTCAAGCTATTATGAATAGCAGCTGGTTCGGCTTTACAAGTTCCGTTGGTATTCGCTACTATTTAAAATCATCATTAGGACTTGATCTGAGGGTTGGCTTTACAACTAATTTTTATGATAAGGCGAAGTGGAAATATGAAGGAGAAACTATTACTGGTCCTGCCATCAAATTAGACGCACTACCTCTTTTGCGATTTGGAGTTGTGTTTGCAAGGTAAGTATGCGGTTTCTATATATTCCAGCAATCATGGTAGGTATCCTTTGCGGACAAGATGAAGCTGATTCAGTAGAAGTACACCCCTGCGATTCGCCATTGATCCAACAGACCAAAGGGTCTGATAAACAACCATTAAAACTACGCCAGATGTTGCCCTATACAATAGACGTTATAAAATGTCGCCTAAGTAAACGGGGCAGAAATGCAGCTAAAATAATGGATGTACGTAACAAGAATATGGCCTATAGAGATGCACAAAAATTTAAAAGTTTTTCATCCACTTGTGCGTATTGCGCCACAGTTATGGTTGTTGTATTTTACTTAAGCAGTTTATTTTAGCTAAATTCGTTAAATAGAACTGCAACATAGACGAATAATCAAAGGAATGAAAATGCAAATATCCAGTTTAATGATGATAGGCGGGCTACTTCTAGTCACAAGTTGTGTGTCAACACTTAAAAAGGTTCAACCGCCAAAAAAACCAGAAAATAATCCACTACTTATCCCTTTTAATAACAATTTTGATTTTAAAAATATTAAACCTGGACATATTACTGAAGGTACAGATTATGTTATTTCAAAAGCTGATTTTATCAAGGATGAGATCGTCCAAATTACCAGTGCCGAAAGGACTTATAAAAATACACTAGTACGAATCGATGATATTTACAGCGTAATCGAATCTGTTTGGAGTCCAGGATACCTGATGGGTTCAGTGCACACCAATGAAGAAATTCGTAATGAGGGGTTAGAAGCCAGCAAGAAGATTGAAAACTATATCACAGAATTATCCTTGAATGAAGATCTTTACAATGCTGTCGTAGCCTATGCAACTTCTCCAGAGGCAAGGAATCTTAAAGGCTTTAGAAAAAAATTCCTGGACGATTTATTGCTGGACTATAAACGTATTGGTTTTAACCTATCTAAAGATAAGCGGGAAAAGGTGAAGGCAGTTTTAGATGTACTAACTGATCTTGGTTTAAAATTTGATAAGAATATTAGGTCTGCTCAGGATACATTATTTCTTGATCCGAAAGACCTTGCCGGCTTACCCGATAATTACAAGAAAGAACGTCTTCAAAATAATGGAAAATATGCCATAGATATGACCTATCCGAGTTATGTGCCATTCATGGATCAAGCAGAATCCGATGAGGCCAGAGAAGCATTGCGTTTTAAATTTAATAATCGAGCCAGAGAGAAAAATATTGGTGTTTTAAACGATATTCTTCGAAACCGGATGAAATTTGTCAAATTACTGGGTTATAATTCCTATGCTGAATACAGGACAGAAGACCGTATGGCAAAAAATCCAAAAAATGTATGGAATTTTGAGAATGACCTAAAGCAACAATTAAGAGAGAAAGCTGAAAATGATGTTGCGGAAATGCTTACAATAAAATCGGCACGTTTAGGGAAGAATGCAAAGACCATCCATCCTTGGGAAGCTGGTTTTTACGAAAACCAGGTAAAATTAAAAAAATACAAATTGGATAGAGAAGAAGTTCGGCAATATTTTGAGTTCAATAATGTGACAGAAGGACTATTTACTATTTATCAGCGGTTATTTAATGTTCGTTTTGAAAAGGTACAGAATCCTTCAGTTTGGCATGAAGATGTCCAAATGTTCTCTATATATGATAAAACATCTGGTGCTCTAATAGGAAATTTTTATCTTGATATGTTTCCAAGGGCTAATAAATACGGCCATGCAGCAGCCTTTAGTGTAATTATGGGTAAAATGACAGAAAATGGTTATCAAAAACCGGCCACTGCATTGGTCTGCAATTTTCCAAAACCTACTGACTTCCAGCCATCATTATTAACGCATGAAAATGTAGAAACATATTTTCATGAATTTGGACATTTAGTTCATGGTGTACTCACAACCTCACAACTTATTAGTTATGCAGGTACATCTGTAGCAAGAGATTTTGTGGAAGCTCCATCCCAGATGCTGGAAAACTGGGTGTGGCAGAAAGAATCACTATCATTATTTGCAAAGCATTATGAAACAGGGGAAGTAATTCCAGAGGAATTACTGGAGAAAATGATCGCTGCAAAAAATATAAATTCAGGCACAAAGGCCTTGCAACAGATATTCTATGGCATATATGATTTCACACTGAATGACGGTTTTGATCCTGATGGTGATAAATCCACAACTGATTTGATTAAAGAATTAAAAAATGAAATCACGTTTTATCCATATCAGGAAGGAACCCATCAGCAAGCTTCTTTTGGGCATTTAAATGGGTATGGCGCTGCATATTATGGGTACAAGTGGTCTGAGGTGTATGCACAAGATATGTTTTCCGTATTTGAAGCTAATGGTATCCTAAACCCGGATATAGGGTTAAAATATCGGAGAATAATTTTAGAAAAAGGTGGAACAGTAGATCCGTATGAATTAGTTAAGGAATTTTTAGGGAGAGAGCCAAATTCGGAAGCTTTTTTGCGCAGTATGGGTATTTAATTGAAGATCATTCAATATTTCGTATTTTTAATTTTTTTGGGTAGCGTATTCCTCATGGCAAATGGAAAATATCAGAGCAAGGGTGTGCATGAAATGAGGAAAACCGTAACAAAGATAAAGTCACGATTTACCTTTTATCCAGAGCACTATATAACGGGTCCTAGATCATCAAGTGAACTGATACTTCAGAGTTATTGCGATAATGTATTAAACGTTTTAAATGAAAAACCAGTTCATACTGGTCGGGTTTGGTATCAAGGGATCAAACTGCGGGATAAGTTGAGAAAACCTATCCGTGATACTATCGATTTGCCGCAGAAAAAGCCCAAAAAGATTACCTATTATTATTTTTCCACGGGATCATGAGAAGGGTCGAAACCTATTTCTTTAAATATTAGTTCAGATATTTTGTTCGCGATATCATCATCCTTGAGTCCGGATTCTTGTAGATTATGCCAGCCCCTTATTAAAACATCCAGATCTTGTTCGTTGGCGAAGATATCATCTAAAATAGATGTCGGCACATTAAAATCCCGTAATCGGTTATAAATGTTTATTTTTTCAATTTCCATGCCCAAAATTACACCTGTTCATATCTAGTCTAAAGGGAGGATTGAATTGGAAAAATATATTAAAATCATCATAATTGTTCTTGTCGTTGGTTTTTTATCCTTATCTCTGCAATTGTGGTATCAGGCTCGCGCTATAAGTGAATTACGCGAGGATGTTGAAACAATGAAAGTAAAAGTGGAGGCAGTAAGGGAACTTCTCTTCCGAATTGGTTCAGCATAGTTGGTAAGTGTATATTCGCCCGTTTTATGAACGATATAGTTTATTATTTGGCGTCGTACCCAAGTGGTCTAAGGGAGCAGTTTGCAAAACTGTCATTCATCGGTTCGAATCCGATCGACGCCTCATATTCGCCCGGGTGGTGGAATTTGGTAGACACAAGGGACTTAAAATCCCTCGGCCATTAGGCTGTGCCGGTTCGAGTCCGGCCCCGGGTACAAAATAACTTCCTTACGATAAAAAATGGCGTTGCAATCGCCCCTTTTTTATAGATAATTAAAGTGAATTATTTTACTCTAAATATACGTTTAGAGTACCCACCACATAATTCATTAGTATACTTGATTGTAATTGCTTGCGTACACTATAATCTGTGGTAAATGACCAGAAGAAAATTTCTAAAAGTTTGGCAAGTCGCTATGGGAATGATTGTATCCTTTATCAGCGCGCCAACAATTCATTTTTGGTGGACAGATAAATCAGGTCCTGCTAAAATAGATGATCCCTGGATCGACGCTGGCAAGGTAAAGGATTTACCAAAAGATCAGTGGGGAAATAAAATGCTGCTTTTTCAACGACAGGATCGGTGGGCTTCATTTGAACGGGAAGAACTTATCTATATCTATCGCAGCGCTCAGGATATTACCGTTTTCAGCGCTGTTTGCCCCCATGCTGCGTGCCTGATTCGGAAGAATGATGAAGGATTTGGTTGTCCTTGCCATAAAAGTAGTTTTTCCAATGATGGTATCGTTCTTTCCGGGCCATCACCACGCTCACTAGATCGCTTGAATACAAAAGTGCAGAACGGGCGACTTTATGTTAAATACGAAAAATTTAGGCCAGGAACCGATACCAAAGAGGTGGTTGGTTAATGCGACCTTCGCAAAGGATACTAACCCTCAGTGCTATTGCCAGTCTGGTTTTCCTTGGGCTGGTGATTCTAAGTGGCTGGGGAATGGCCGGGTCATATGTACCATCATTGACGGATGCGTTCCCATCCACACTCTACATGGAAAAATATAGTAGTGGGGGTCATCTGCTGCGGAGCATACATTATTATTCATCTTCCGGTCTGGTTTTCAGTGGCTTTGTGTTTCTATGTTGTTTTTATATTAGCGGGTTCGCAGCCAAATACTCCAAAAGCTGGATACTGGGTGTTGTGCTCTACCTGTTGATAATAGGAAGTGCATTCACTGGGTATGTTCTGCCCATGGACCAGAATGCATATTGGGGTACAAAGGTGCGCTTAGGCATTATGGATACGGTTCCATTAGTGGGTACTACAATTGCTGATTTTCTTCGTGGCGGCGCAACGTTCAACAGTTCCACGCTGCCGCGGTTTTTCACGCTTCATGGATCTGTATTTGCTACGGCAATCTGCCTATGCCTTTTCCTTCTAAGTCAATCCAGGAAATCAGTTTTTATTAAATACCTCAGCGATCAACGGTTTAATATCACACTATTAGTGTCAATTGTTCTATTTTTTGTTCTAATAAATAGTTTCAGCGCAAGACTGGAATTGCCGGCTGATCCAGCAGATATAGAATACAATCCCAGACCAGAGTGGTACTTCCTATGGCTATTTCAGTTTGGAAAATATGTGGAATGGGCACCTTGGATTCAAAGTGGTGTTTTACCGATATTGGGATTTGGGTTTTTATTTTCTGTTCCTTGGCTAAAGAATCATGATCAAAAAAGACGATCTGCCATTGTAGTAAGCTGGTGTTTAGCCTGGCTGTTACTTACTGGTTTGGCTGTTATTGATGATAAAGATCTAACCCACAATCCTAATTATAGTGATGGCATGGCATTTGATGCAGAAAAGAATTTCAACCGCTTATGTATAGATTGCCATGGTTCTGGCGGATTAGGTGATGGCTCTGAGACTCAAGCGTTTGATCTACAAACACCAAATTTTACCATTAGTGATTTCTGGAATAATACAGATGAGCAGCAAATGATCATTGCTATTAAGGATGGCAAAGGAAATGATATGCCAGATTTTGGTGAATCGTTAACTTATGAGCAGATTTTGGCACTGATCTACCACATTGAAAGATCATTTAAACCGAACTATGAGGAGTGACGCATGAAAATAAAATTTATCTTACCATTGTTTATCCTTGGTCTTGCAAATATTGTATATGGGCAGTCTAACTACAAGAACCTGAAAGTCCTTGATCCAAAAATAGAAGAATCAGAACTAAAGGTGCTGATGAAAGGCTACGCGAAAGGCTTGGGAGTAAAGTGTACTTTTTGTCACGTTCGCGATGCCTATCATAAGGATGATAAAAAACATAAACTCGTTGCCCGTGAGATGATTATCATGACAGCCAGTATACAGGAAGACCTTAAAAAAACATTCCCCAAAAAGGATGTGTCTGAGAAATTTAATTGTGTAGTCTGTCATGCTGGTAATGCAGATCCGGAATGGGCCGAAACGCATTGATTTAAAGAAAGTGCCCTGGTAACACGTATTTTGTAACAAACCATATATCTTCTACTTGAACAGAATGACAAGAATGTCATACATTCCAGAATCATACTTTTCATTAAAAGTATGAACCATATGCGGAGTCTACAACACAAGGCATTAGTATTGCTCGCCCTGCTGACAGTGATCCGCGCCTCAAATTCACCCGAGATAACAGATATATTTGTGGATCCATTTACAAATGGATTGCTGTTTACACTTTATTCTGAAGAGATTATTGATATTGACAATGTTTCCAGTTGGATGTCTCCCCATGGCTGGTATTATATAACAGTTAATGGCGCAATATTTTCCCTAGATATTCCAGGAAAAATTCCAGCACTGGCACAGGTAAAGGATATTGTAATAAAAAATAACCATGAATCTGGCCAACTTGCATTTTTAGTAAAAAAACCGTTCCATTCGATCCAAATATTAAAATCGGAAATATCCAATGCGGTGCAAGTCTCAGCAGCTTATGAGGTAAGCAGTTCAATTAAACAACGACTTGGAGATACGCTAATTGAAAAAGATAAAGACAAGCGTCTTGAAGAACGGACTCGGCCATTAGCGCGAAAAAAAGCGCAGGATGTCGCTAGTCGCGGACCCAGTGTTGATTACTTGAACACAGGTTTCAATGCTGATACGCTTAACCAGGCTGTTGACAAAATGCTTGATGCTTTACTGGTAGATATGGCGGATGTTGATGATTTTAAAAATAGTAAAAAGCTTGAAAATGAAACCGAGTTTATCAGGATGAATGAAGGCATACAACACCGTATTAATGACCCTAACATTATGAATGACATGGTCAAATTGGGTGACGTGGCTTTGAAAGGTCCAGCCAGTTCTTCTGTCCAGGAAATATTTACATCCAAGAGGAAATGGTATAAAGATGATTTCTTTTTACCGAAAGATAGGCCGCAGGAAAAGGGCCGCTTAAAGATAACATCTACTATTGATGATGTAACTATCTTTATTGATGATGAATATGTTGGCCTGACGCCAATCAATGATAATATTGAATTGACTGTTGGCCCACATAAGGTATGGTGTATTCCGCCAGTTCCTGTGAATGACAGCCGCTGGTATGAGGATCCAATTAGTGAGAATGTTATCGGGGACGCGATTCATAATGTAATTGTCCGTGCGGATGCAGTTACAACGGTAGACTTTGATCTTTATATTCTGAATACAGCGCCAAATTATAAAGAAAAAGTATTTTACATGGACTCTCTAGGCGCTATTGTTGG
>JBJKZU010000089.1:0-47379 GCA_045569095.1 Fidelibacterota bacterium | reverse complement strand
GGTAATATCATATATTCAAAAGGTTACGGATTAGCCAACCTTCAAGAAAGCATTCCAATCACATCTGCAACAAATTTTAGACTGGCATCACTTACAAAGCAATTCACCGCAATGTGCATCATGATCCTAAACAGTCGGGGACAGTTAGACTATGAACTAACATTAACTGATATTTTTCCTGATTTTCCTGATTATGGCAATAATATAACCATCAGGCATCTTCTACATCATACATCAGGGCTTATAGACTATTTTACTTTGATACCAGACACAGTTTCACAACAATTAAAAGATCAAGATGTTTTGAATCTTATGATGGCGCAAACAACCACCTCTTTCCCTCCTGGGACAGAATACCGCTATAGTAACTCCGGCTACGCTTTACTTGCAATGATAGTAAAAAATGTGTCCGGAAAAGAATTTGCTGAATTCCTTGAGGATGAAATTTTTTTTCCACTGGGAATGTCAAATAGTATCGCTTTTGAGGATGGAATTTCAACAGTTGAAAATAGAGCATATGGCTATTCACAAATTGATAGTGAATTTATCCGTGATGACCAAAGTATCACGAGCGCTGTGCTTGGTGATGGAGGTATTTATTCCTCATTAGATGACATGTTTAAATGGGATCAAATTCTCAATACCGAAGAATTAGTACCATTTACGATTTTGAACGAAGCATTTGTATCAGGTACATTGGATAATGGTAGTGAGACAGGATATGGATTTGGTTGGCTACTGGACTCTTATTTATATAGAATCCGATTATACCACACTGGTAGCACTCGTGGGTTTCGAAATGTTTACATGAGATTCCCAGATGAAAAAATGAGTATTGTGATCTTGACTAACCGAAATTCAGGAAGTCCAATAGAAATTGCTAATCAGATAATGGAATACATTTTCACATTCAATAGCACTTAACATAAAATCTTATATTAAATATTAACCAATGATTAATTGAGAAATGTTCTTTAACAACTCTTCATCATTTTTTGTGAGGGATTTCTTTCTCCGTGCCATAACCATTTTATTAACGGATAATGCTTTTTTAAGTGTATAGTTGGTATAACCATCATTGGCACTACCCCAGGTAAAAGATGGAATATGTTTTTCATGCATCGCTGATCCAAAAAGGTTACAGTTAATTCCTACGTTGGTACCAGTATTAAATGTTGTATTAATCCCACATTTTGAATGATCACCCATTATCAAACCCATAAATTGTAAACCAGTGTCAATAACTTCACCATTGACTGTTACTTTTACTGCACCATAATTGTTTTTCAGATTACTATTGTTTGTTCCAGCACCAATATTTACCCAGGACCCAACATATGAACTACCCAGGTATCCACTATGCGCTTTATTTGACCAGGGTAGAATTATAGAATTATTTACTTCTCCACCAATTTTACATCCTTCAGCAATACTACTACCACTGTAGATCTGTGCACCTGCTTTGATCATAACATTTGGGCCAATATAGACTGGACCCTGTATGAACACATGCGGTTGGATCACCACATTACGATCGATAAAAACCGGACCATTTGATCCATCAACTACCACTTGCGGCATAATTTTTGCAGTCTTATCGATAAAAACATTTTGATTATGGATTACAGTTGCGTTATCATTGAAAGACGATTCTCTTCCTTGAGTAGCAAACGCAAAGTCCGATCTTATTTGATCACTATTGGCCTGGATAAGGTCCCAGATATATTCAACTAATACACCATCAATTTCTTGTTTTTTAATTGCAATTTCATCTAAATCAATTGTCATACCATTTTGAACTGTCTCGATAACCGTCGCTAATCCAGCGCCGCTTAACCTAGCTGCAACTACTTTGTCATTTATTGTGAAAGATTGGTTCTCGCCTAATTTATTCAATTCAGTTTTAGAGTTTAAAAGAGTTCGTCCATTGATAAATACAATCTCTTTCAGACCAGCTGGAAATTCATTCACTAAGCAATCCGGGTAGCGATCCCGTACTACTTTTTCAAGAACTGATCTTGTATGCAGGGTGAGTGATGCTTGCGGGAAGTTTCTGGTCAATTTTTCCTGTAGTGATACTATTCCACAAAATAGATCATAAACGGGGCGCACATAGGCCATAGGCTGCAGGTTATTACACCCAGAATCTTCATAAATACAGATATGCATACTCATTCAGTCCTTTATCATTGAATTTAATAATGATTACTAAGGGAATTATGTTAATAATAAATCCCTGCAATAAGGGATAAAACCCAAGCGGTAAATAAACCAAAATAAATACCAATAACATTGCCCATAACACCCATTAATAAACCCACAGGTGCAAGAGATTTTTGATAAACTGATGCCACTATTGGCGCACTAACTACACCGCCAATATTAGCCTGACTACTGGTAGCGATTAAAAACATAGGTGCTTTTAAAAGGCGTCCGCCAATAAACAAGATTACAGCATGAATAATAATCCATACCACACCAACTAATAAAAATAGGGGTGCTTCTAAAATAGCATTAAGATCTGCTTTGGCACCAATTGTAGCTAATAACAAATATAGAAAAACATTACCAATGTGGGATGCTCCAGCTTTTTCCAAATCTGATAATGGTGTTAGAGATAAAATAATCCCCAAAGCGGTAACAATAATGATTGTCCAGCCAAAACTGGTTATCACCCTGCCTAGATCCGGTAACCATTGCCCAAATTTCAAAGCGATAAAGCCTCCAACTATTCCCAACGCTAACATAGCTATCAAATCATTAAACTCCATCGGTCGGCGACCAGTATTCATTACTTCATTCATCTGAATATTTAGTTCATCAATTAATTCAGTATTCACCTCGTTCCAATCATCAAGGCGTTGCTGATAAGCAGAGAAAAATATCACTATACCCAGCCAACCATATCCTACAACCGTATCCACGATGATCATTATACCAAATAGATCATCCCGTGTACCAATAGATGTGCCTACTGCAACCATGTTGGCACTACCACCAATCCAACTGCCAGAAAGTGCGCCCATACCCTGCCATGCATCTGCTGGCAACCAAGGACCAAACAGAGCCAATGAAATTGCACCACCAACTACCACTCCTATCGTGCCTATCAACATCATGAATATTGCCTTTGAACCAAGCTTAGCCAAAGTAGGTAAATTAGCAGATAGTAATAATAATATTAGGGCCGGTGGTAATAAATAGGTCTTGATCCAATCATAAAGAACAGATGATTCTGGTAGAATTCCTAATGTGGTGGAAAGCATGGGTAAAAAATAGATCCAAATAACTGTGGGCAGATATTTAAAGAGCCCTGCTAACGCAGCTTGCTCATTTAGCCAGTAAATCAAGCCAATTAAAGTCAGTAAATAGACTAAAATGGCAACTGGATCCTGGATCAAGATCATAAGGTCATTTTCCCCAGAACTAATGCTTTTTTCGCACCGGTAACTGAAGGAATATTCCCAGGAATACCTTTTACATGAGCAACCGCTAATATGGCAAAACCAAGTGCTTCTTTGCCATCTACAGATACACCTAGTTCATTTGATGGTGTCACTGCAATGGGATTAAACCATTCTACCAATTGTTTTATAATACAACCATGGTGTGTTCCCCCGCCACTAACAATCACACGATCCACTGGATGATCTCTGATAAATTGTTCACAAGCTAAAAATACTGACTGCGTAGTAAATAATGATAGGGTTGCTAATTGATCTGCACTGGTAAGAGAACCAAGTTCTTGCCGATGATCGGCCAGCCAATTGATTCCAAACTGATCACGACCTGTAGATTTAGGTGGCAGTTCAAAGAAATATGCCTCTTTCAGCCAGTTATTTACCAAATCTTTATGTGCATTACCCTCTAGTGCAAGTTTTCCTCCTATATCTATGCCTTCCTTAAATTCTTCAATAAAGGTCTCATCCAGTAACGCCATCCCTGGTCCTGTATCAAAACCAATAACCTCACCATGATTGATGCATGGCAGTAAAGTTACATTTGCAATACCTCCAAGATTCAGCGTTATTATGGCAGTATCAGTATTCCTAAATAACCATTCATCTACTCTGGGCATTAGGGGTGCACCCGTACCACCTGCACAAATATCAGCAGTTCGAAAATCAGATATTACTGGTATGTTAAATTTTCCCGCTAAAAAAGATGGATCACCGATCTGCAAGGTGGATTGCCCACTAACATGATGAATAGTTTGGCCGTGCGAGCCAATAAGTTCAATATTATCGATGGATTCTGACTGTAAATATTTAAATAATTTTTCTGCGTACCATTTACCAAGATCGCGGTCTAATGTACTGCTATATTTTCTAGTATCATAAACCGCTTGACGGATCTGAGATTGTAAATCACTTGGATATGGTATAGATGTTGTTCCTATCATATTAAAATTAGCAGTATTATTACTCAGACCAATGTCCGCTATAGAAATGTCCAATCCATCCATGGATGTCCCGGTCATGAGACCGGCAGTGCGTATAACTTTTTTAGCTTTAAGATTTCTTGTGGTTGTCATTTTAAGTAAAGGACTTTATAATCCTGAGATAATTTATTTGGTATCTAAATTCACCATTTTGATAATACAAATTTCAGTAAAAATATTGATATTTTTATTCTTAACCTTGCTAATAATGAGATGCATGTAGTCATTAGTTTATTTGCTAGTAAAATATAATGAATCGAATAACCATAATTTTTTTCATTTTGCAATCATCTATTGTATCAATTATGCTTGCAGAACAAGCTAATAATGAATTTCGTGCGACATGGGTCATTACCTGGGAACATATTAATCAAAATAAAAATCCAGGTCAAAATATGGAAAAAATTCGCAAAATAATGGAAGACCACAAAGCTGCAAACATGAATGCCGTAATCTTTCAAGTACGACAAAGTGGAACAGCGTATTATCAATCTTCTTATGAACCTTGGGGTTATTATGCTGGGTATCAGTATCCTGGTTATGATCCATTAGAATATGCTATTGAAGAGGCTCATAAGCGTGGTCTCGAATTACATGCCTGGTTCAATGTTTTCCAAACTTCCAGTACATACCCTGGGACACCAGCCGCAAGGCATCCTGAATGGATCTGCCGGGACAAAAACGGTATTCCAATGACTTCATATCGTTCTGTATCACCTGGTCTTGAGGAAGTAAGAAATTATACTATTGATGTGGCTATGGAAATTGTAAGGAATTACGATATTGATGGATTACACCTTGATTACATTCGTTGGAATGAACATACAAATACAGCAAGACAGATTGCAGAACCAATTATGGAATTACAAAGAAAAGATGGCATGATTAGTAATCAAGAGCTTCAAAACCTTAATAACAATCTGTCTGGAAGATACTTGTATGATTACAACCACCCTTTTTCAAGTGGAATACCCGATAGTTTTGATTCTTGGGAAATGTGGTGGCGCTGGTGCGTCACCACATTTGTAGAAACACTTCATGATTCTATTCAATCGGTTAAACCACACGTTCGACTTTCGGCAGCGGTACTAGGAAAATATAACTGGTCGGGGTGGCAAGGCTATGGCACTGTTTATCAAGATGGTGCCAAATGGTATAATGAGGGCAGTATCGATCACATAATGCCAATGAGCTATCATTGGACAACGGCTTCTGGATTTACTGGTATGCTAGAAGATGACTGTCCCCAATGCTGGCGAATTTATGTTGAACCTGGATTAGAATCTGGAAGATCATTTACGGTGGGTCCAGGATCCTATATATTGGATGAAAACAATGTTTGGTACAGACATCCCGATATCGTTGCAAACATACGTAGTATTAACTGGACAAAGGGTTTTCAATTCTTCAGTTACCGATTCTGGGATGAAAACAATTATTTTAATACCGCTGGGCAATCCTTTTTTCAGGATAAAACTAAAGTCCATCCTACGCCAAACAATTTTAGTATTAGACCAAATAAACCATTATTGGCTATTAATGCAGTGGATTCGGTGACTATGGAACTTAGAGTTTATCCCTCTTCAACAAATGAATCAGGGTGGATTATTATATATCGCTCATTGGACCCTATGGCAACACCAGACATTGGTAACATAATTTCGATTCAATATAAATCTGAAGAAATAACATTTACGGATTATTTATCAGATACTGGTTTAGTCTACCAGTATTTTGCAACCCAGACAGATAGATTCTGGAATGAATCGGAACCATCTAACCGAGTTTATACATCATCAGGACCAATGCCAGATAAATATGAAATTTCACAGAATTACCCGAACCCATTCAATGGGATGACAACTATTCCATTTGCAATTCCAGGTTACAGTCACGTTAACTTATCAATAACGGATATAAGAGGTAATATTATTGCGACACTTATTGATCAGCCTTTGCTACCTGGTAATCATACAATAAATTGGTATGGTAAGAGTGATGTGGGGAATCACCAGGCCTCTGGAGTATACTTAATTTATCTAAAAATAGGTGGCAAGGTTAAGAGTTCTAAGCGATTACTCTTTTTAAAGTAACAAAATATCAATTGAAATTAAGAATTGATTTCACAATGGTATTGTGAAACCTTCTACGTACCTGTTTTATACCTGGTTTTTCGCGAGTTGGGTGAACTCTATTGGTCAATAATACAATAATCAATTGCTGCTCCGGGTCAATCCAGAATGATGTACCTGTGTAGCCCAAATGCCCAAAAGCTTTATCTGAAAAATAGTCCCCGGCACTGCTAGTCCCATCCCGATCAGGACGATCCCAGCCGTAACCTCTATTCGCTTCATCCACTGTGCTTTGTCTTGTTGTAAAAAGATTGATTAATTCACGGTCCAGTATTTTTTTGTCTTCTACTAGGCCATGGTTCAACAACATTTTTCCATATTTCCCAAGGTCCTCTGCATTAGAGAAAAGTCCTGCGTGGGCAGAAACACCCCCGATCAGATTTGCGTTTTCATCATGCACGTAACCGTGAGCAGGTTTTTTTGGGAAAAGATTAAATGATAATGCTTTCAAAGGTCCAAACATTTCTGCAACAAATACAGCAATTATTTTCTTTAAAGAATTTTTACTGGTACCAACCGGCATTACCGTTCTTTCTGTTGGTGGAATATTATATTTATAAGAGGCAGGTGGATTATAAAATGTATTATTCATACCCAATGGTTTATAAAACCAGTGTGTTCCAAGGGCATGCAAGCTATTGCCACCTATTTTTTCTAAAATTGTTCCCAACAATATCATGCCCAGATCACTGTACTTGTATTCAGTTCCTGGCTCATAGGTAAGTCTTCTATTAATTATATTGTCAACAACATCGCCCCTATTTTTATACTTGGTTTCCAGAAAATAACGATGATAGGCACTGAGTCCTGACTCATGCAATAATAAATGACTGATAGTAATTGAATCTTTGCTACCTTTATTGAAGCCAGGAAAAAAATCACTGATTGGCTGATCAAGGGAAAGCTGTTTATCATCGATCAATTTCATTACAATAGGTGTTGCAGATACCACTTTCGTCACCGATGCAAGATCATAAATAGTTTCTGGTGAGACTTTCCTTGATTTATCATAGGAGTGGTAACCAAAACCCTTTGAAAAAAGTGTACTACCATACCGTGAAATGTACACTTGCGCTCCAGGAAAAACTTTTGCATCTATTGCGCTGTCAAGAATTGACCAGGCATTGGTAAAATCAAAATCATCTTTAAGCGGATCTTGCCGATGTACAAGTACTTGAGTTCCCCTGGTTAACTTTCGATCTAATTCTACTGGTAAACGACCAGTTATAGACACATCTGTAAGCAATGCATTTGCGGCAGCTTCAACTAAAACACTACCATAGCCATATGCAGCAAGGTAGGTATCAATATAATCGTAATCTGGTAAGTAGGGACTGCCAAAACTAACTGCTACATAGGGCAGTTTAATTTTAGATAATTTTTTCAATAATCTGGCATGGCTGCGATCAATTGTTGCAATTCCTTTATCCATTCTAATTCTAACCAAAATAGATACAATTGCCAGGTCAACGTCTTTGAGATTATCAGCAGTTTCATCAATTTGTTTTTTATTTAACTTTTCAGTAATGATAATTTCTTTTCGGTCAGGATAACTAGCATCAATCCTCGCCTTGATTGGCTGTAAATACTTTTGAGAATTCTCGTCTATTGTAAGTACGACATGGGCAATCCGTTTAAAATCGGATATATGTTGCAATAGATTATTCTCGTCCTTGACAGCAGTGATAGATAATTGGGCTATGCTTGCCGCAATTTTCTTATGTCCTGAATTACCAATTACATCCTCTGCTACTTTCCATTCCCTCTTACCGCTATCCTTAAAAAGACCTAATTCTTTCTTTGCATACCAGATACGCTTCACGGATTCATCGATCCTTTCTTCTGTAATCCGTTCATTTTCAACCGCATTTATAATAGCCTTCATTGTTGTATCCACATCATGTGGTAACAGAATAAGATCCGCACCAGCTTCTACAGCGCGCACACAAGCTTCACCAGGATCAATATCTTTTAAACCGCCCATTTCCATAGCATCCGTAACAATTAAGCCTTCAAAGCCCAATCGTTTTCTTAATAATTCATTGGTGATTACGGGTGAAATGGTCGCTGGTGTTTTTGAACGGTCTATGCTTGGTACAACCACATGTCCGGTCATTACCATTTTTACACCATGCTTAACTGTAGACTTGAATGGCGGTAATTCTATATTGGAAAAATCTTTTTTACTTACTGGTATAATCGGTAGTCTGGTATGACTATCCGTTCCCGTATTTCCATGCCCCGGAAAATGTTTAACACAGGCATATATCCCTTGTCCCTGTACTCCTCTAATAAATGAATTACCAAATATACTTACTAGTCGGGAGTCATCACCATAAGATCGAAAATTTATGATGGGATTATCAGGATTATTATTTACATCAACTACAGGTGCAAATATCATGTTTACCCCAAAGGCTTTTGCTTCAATAGCAGTAATTCTTCCCTGTTCGTATGCCAATACATTTCTACCAGTTGCTGCTACTGCCATATTCGTGGGAAAAAGAGTAGCACCATCATACCACTGTCCCAATCCTCGTTCATAATCAGCAGCAACAAATAATGGCGTATCCGCCCAATTCTGAGCAGTCTGAATTCGGTCAAATGTTTCTTTCAGCCCACCGCCATAAACGACAACACCACCAACACCTACTTCTTTAATCCAGCGTTGAAATTTTTCACGCTGTTTAGACTCTAAATCATTTAAATCCCCTTTTAATCTAAACATGATCATCTGGGCAACTTTTTGTTCCAGGGAAAGCAATTCCCATGGTTCTTTTGTCTGTTTTTCTTGTTTTGTGAAGAATCCTTGACAACCCATGACCATTAGCAATGTAGCCAAAAAGATGTGAATGATATGTTTGGAAGATGATAATCGAATACGCTTCATGAAGCCGTGAAATTAATCGCTATGGATCAACCAATCTATAACCAAATCAATCCTTGTATACCTTCTTGACTAAAAATAGATTACTTTGACGAATAACAAATATCCTTTTTATAGAATGAAGAAATGAAATGAATTTTTATAATAAGTGGCCTGTGATTATTGGTGTTGATGGTGGGGGTTCTAAAGTAACAGCAGGAATTATTGAAAAACAGCAAGATATATTCTGCCTTAATAAATCTTATTCAAATCGATACTACCTTGAAAACCCTGATTTTGATTTTGGTTTTTCACCTATTAATATGAGCATACAATTGCGCGAGTTAAAGGCCAATAAAATCAAGCCTACAAGTGCAGAAATAGCACAAGGAAAATCAATCATTAATTCATTTCGAGATGTAATATTGGATTTAAATATCAGTAGTCCGGTATTAATTGGCATTGGTATGGTTGGATTAAAGACACCTGACAAACGTGGAATTGGTGCCATGGCTAATGGGCCAAGAATGCCAAAATTTTGCGCTCATCTTGAGCAGTTACTTCAGGATGCAAATATTGAACTGAAATATCCCATAAGGCAACTGGGTAGTGATGCAGATTATTGTGGAATTGGCGAAGAATACGGTGATGGCGGTATGTTCAAGGATGTACAAAATGCCTACTATTTAGGTGGTGGAACTGGTACTGCAGATGGATTAAAGCTAAATGGTAACCTCATCCCTTTTGATGACGCAAAATCATGGATTGCTAAAACCTGGGAAATAAAAAATGATCAAAATATTTCTCTGGAGACCTATGCATCGGTAGGCGGTATTCAATCTCTCTATAGTAATTACGCAAAAATACCATTGAGAAAACTTCAACAGGATTCAGTTTATGGCGATATCATTTTCTCTAGAGCCTTAGATAATGAAGAAGCAGCTTTATTAACTTTTGCTGATGTAAGTACTTTTATGGCTAAATTAATTTTTGAACGGTTAGAAACAATTTACAGTGGCTGGCAAAACCGGTTTGAATTCCTGGATCCTGATCATGGTAATCTGGAAGTCAATCACCCATATCAAAAAACATTATTAGACCGGATTATAATTGGACAACGTCTTGGTAAATTGCTGGATAAAACGCGCGAATCAGGCTTACTATGGAATCCGTTCAAAAAAAATCTTTATAACAATATAGAACGATCTGATTCATTAACATTTGAGGCAAAAGATCATTACCTAGATGGGAATAATATTAATCAAAATTTGATAATGACCTCACAATTAGACCACGCTCCAGTATTGGGCGCCGGAATAGCAGCGACACATAACATTCATGATTAATCGGTAATTCTTGGGGCAGATGAAAAATAAATCAGACAGGTTACTTGCTCTTGATGCCTTTCGTGGGCTTACCATTGCCTTCATGATCATTGTTAACACCCCTGGTAGCTGGTCTTATGTTTATGGTCCTCTGCGTCACGCCGATTGGCACGGCTGCACACCTACAGATCTTGTCTTTCCATTTTTTCTCTTTATTGTAGGTGTTGCAATGCGCTTTTCCTTTGCCCGGCACAATTACCAACCTTCTAGTGGCCTATTGAAAAAGATATTTTGGCGAACAGTCACTATTTTCTCATTTGGTTTACTTTTGAATACATACCCTTTTATACGCCAGGACTGGGATTGGACCAGCTTAAGGATTATGGGAGTTCTACAACGAATAGGTTTGGCTTATGGATTGGCTGCAATACTCAGTTTATACCTAAGTGAAAAGAAATTATGGATATCTTGCGGTATTATCCTGATAGGATACTGGTTGATACTATTACTCTTTGGTGGTAGCGATCCATTCGGTCTCAGTTCAAATATCGCCCGTACAATTGACATTGCCATTCTAGGGGAAAATCACCTCTGGCGAGGCACTGGAATTCCATTTGATCCGGAAGGATTATTAAGCACCATTCCTGCGATTGTTACAGTTTTGATTGGCTTTAGTATTGGGCAACTTATACAAGAAAATCCGAACCAAATAAGCCTTGTACAAAGTATAATGATCCGCGGTGCTGGAATTGCTGCAGTCGGATGGCTCTGGGGATTCATCTTTCCCATAAACAAACAACTTTGGACAAGCACCTATGTCTTATATACTGGTGGACTTGCATCCTTTTTTTTAGCTGCCTTCATATGGTTGATTGATATTCGTGGATATAAAAAATTGTCTTGGCCATTCATGATTTTTGGGACCAATTCTATTTTTGTCTTTATTGGCTCTGGCCTATGGGTTAAAACTATTTTAAAGGTCAAATTTGATTATAATGGAGATATTATTTCAGGTTACAGTTATCTTTATAAGACCGTTTTTCAGCCATTTGCAGGTGATATAAATGGCTCATTCCTATTTGCGTTAACCCATGTACTCGGTTGGTGGTTGATTCTATTTTGGCTTTATCGAAAAAAAATATTCATTAAAATCTAGATTAATTATGCCTATGAAAATTTTTATTTCTGGTGCCAGCAGCGGAATAGGGGAATCACTAGCGTATTATTATGCACAAAGACAGGCCACCATTGGAATTGCTGCCAGGAGATTGACCCAACTAGAATCCGTAGCTAGAAAATGTAAAGAACTGGGTGGTAATCCAATCATTTATCACCTGGATGTCTCAGATCAAAAGAAATGTAAAACAGCCGCACAAGAGTTCATTTCAAAAACTGGTGGCATAGATATAGTTATTGCTAATGCGGGAATCGGCGGCGAGGATAATATTATTAGTGGGGATGCATCTGCTATAAATGAAATTCTAAAGATAAATATCCTTGGCGTAACCAATATTGTGGTCCCATTTATACCTGCTATGGAAAAACAAAAATCTGGGAAAATTGGAATTATTAGTTCCATTGCTAGCTTTCGTGGTTTGCCCGATCATGGAGGTTACTCTTCCAGTAAGGCGGCATTACGTTATTTAGCAGAAAGTTGGGACCATAATCTTTCAAAAAATAATATAACCATTACCACAATTTTTCCCGGCTGGATTGCTACAGAAATGACGGCTAAGCATGAATTCAAAATGGCGTTCCTAATGGATTCTGATAAAGCTGCAATAATAATAGCTGAAGCCATACAAGCTGAAAAAGGGAAATTAATATTACCCTGGCAATGGAAATTTATTGTTCCAATTTTTCGTATACTTCCAAATGCGTTGGTTCGCGCATTTTATCCTAATAAAAAATAACATAACCAGAACTTGCATTTTTATATTACGTTAACGTAATGGTAATCCGGTAAAATTTTCATTATCAGAAACAGATTATAGGCATAATTGGTGTACAGCCCGGAACTCATTCAAAAGAAATATTATTGGAAATCGTTTTTACTGAACCCGAATTAAAAATATTATTTGACCAAGGCATTGTTAGTTAATGGCAAAAAATAAAATAATAAAAATTGGCTGCGCTTCTGCTTTTTGGGGCGATACCAATAGTGCTGCACCACAATTAGTATATAGTGCCAACATAATAGACTATCTTGTATTTGATTATCTAGCTGAGGTAACCATGTCCATCCTAGCCGGTGCAAAATTGAAAAATACTGATATGGGTTACGCCACTGATTTTGTCAAACATATGTCACCCATTTTAAGTGAAGTGAAAAAACGCGGGATCAAGGTCATTAGTAATGCTGGGGGTATAAACCCTGAAGCATGTCGTGCAGCTGTTATGGAAGAAGCAAAAAAAGCGGGAGTTGAATTAAATATCGCCCTAGTCAAAGGTGATAATCTAGTTGATCAAAAGAAACAATTGCAGGCATTGCCAGTCACTGAATTGGAAACAGGTCAAACCATGCCTGATGGTATTACAAGTATTAATGCATATCTTGGTGCACATGGAATTCAACATGCACTTGAGCAAGGCGCAGATATGGTAATTACAGGAAGGTGTGTGGACAGCGCTGTTGTTCTCGGACCACTAATGTATGAATTTGGTTGGAAAGCAGATGATTATGATTTGCTTGCTGCTGGAAGCTTGGCAGGACACATTATTGAGTGCGGAGCACAATGCACTGGGGGAAATTTTACAGATTGGCACTTAGTGGATAATTTTGACGATATGGGGTTTCCCATTGTGGAAGTTGAGTCAAACGGCAATTTTATTGTAACCAAGCCTAATGGCACAGGTGGTATTGTTTCATTCGGTTCTGTAGCAGAACAATTCCTTTATGAAATTGGAGATCCTAGAACCTATATCCTGCCTGATGTGATTTGCAATTTTACTAATGTTACAATGGAAGAATTAGGATCAGATCGTGTATTAGTTCGCGGAGCTAAGGGACTTCCACCAACAGACACATATAAGGTATCCGCAACGTACTTAAAAGGCTATCGAATAAGCATAGCTGTTATTATTGCTGGGATTAAAGCAGCGCAAAAGGCCCAGGTGAGTGCTAATGCTATTATAAAAAAAACTGAGCGTATGTTTTCCGATAATGATTGGTCCAATTATACAGATACAAACATATCGATCATTGGCACTGAAGTGACTTACGGTAAAAATGCAAAGACCCTGAAGCCACGGGAAGTATTATTACGAATTATTGCAACACATAAACAGAAGGAAGCATTAATATTGCTCTCTCAAGAAATTGCGCAGGCATCGACAGGAATGACGCCTGGTTTTACAAATATGCTTGGCGGAAGACCTTCTGTGTCACCATCTATACGTTTATTTTCTTTTTTATTACCAAAAGAAAATATCCGCACTACTGTAGACTTCAATGAAAAACAGTTTGAATTAGAAATTTGGGAAACAAAATCAAATAATGTTGATTATAATAATACTATACCCGATTTGTCTGATAATATTGATACTCCAGATACAGAGGTTTCTTTGATTAATCTAGCTTATGCACGAAGTGGGGATAAAGGTGATCATGCTAATATTGGTGTAATTGCAAGAAAACCTGAATATCTACCATACATTAGGGATTCTCTTACTCCAAAAAGAGTGGCTAAATATTTTTCCCATGTTGTAAAAGGAGAAGTAGAACGTTGGGAAGTTCCAGGAATAGATGCATTAAATTTTTTACTTAGGAATTCTCTGGGTGGTGGTGGCATGGCCAGTTTAAATATAGACCCGCAAGGGAAAGCATATGCTCAACAGCTTTTAGATATAATGATACCAGTTCCATATAAAATCGCTGAGGAAACGAAAAAATAATTATGGCTAATAACAGAATTTTCAAAAAGAAATTAATTTCATGTAAAAATATTATCGTAACCGGAGGCGGCATTGGGAGATGTAAGGCCCATAAACTTGCTGTTCTTGGATCTTATGGAATTTTACTGTGAGGAGAATATCATGAATAATCTACCGCATACAAAAAATCTAGAATTAGAAATCTCAAATGACTGGCTCACTATTTGGTTAAATCGACCCAATAGACGTAATGCTCTCACCAATGAGATGATTGAGGACTTCAATAATGTTTTTAAATCAGTTCGCGATGAAGGATCGGTAAGGGGAATTACTTTCCGGGGTAAAGAAGGAGTATTTTGCGCCGGTGCTGATTTAAAAGCAATAAAATCCAAATTTGATAGAAAATCAAAAAAAGAAGATGTTATTCGATTTAGTATTGCAGCTGGAAATTTCTTTGAATCTATCAATACTTTGCCACAGGTGACTGTGATGGTTATTGAAGGAGCCGCTATGGCTGGGGGTGTTGGTCTAGCTTGTAGTGGGGATTTTATTATTACACATAAGGATACTCGATTTTCTTTAACAGAAACGATGATTGGATTGACACCGGCACAGATTTCACCCTTCGTCATACAAAGATTAGGTTTTGCAAAAGGGAAACAACTAATGCTAACAGCGGCCCAAATCAATGGAGAAGAAGCTGTAAATATTGGCCTTGCTGACATTGCTGGTAATACAAAATCTGAACTTGAGGATCTTGAACAAAATATTAAAACTCAGGTATTAAAATGCGCACCAGGTGCAATTGCAGAAACAAAACGGTTGATTGGACTTATTGCAAAAATACCAAGGGAAGAAATGGTATCCAAAGCAGGAGAAAGTTTTGCTGAACGGGTATTGTCTGATGAAGGCCGTGAAGGAATTGCTTCATTTCTTGAAAAGCGGAAACCGGGATGGGCAGTATGAAGGAAAGTAATCATTTGAGTAGACAAAGCCTTATTTAAAACAGTTCAGGAATTTGTTGAAAATGAAATCAGGCCTTACTCCGATGAATGGGAAGAAACTTGATTTTGACAGCACACAGATCATGGGGGATTTGACCAGCCGACAGATGAGATTTTAAAGAAAGGAAAAGTAATGAGTACATTAAAAAATAAAATAGTATTTATCACTGGTGCAAGCCGTGGAATTGGAAAAGCTATAGGATTGAAACTTGCTAGCGAAGGTGCAAACATAGTTATTGCTGCAAAAACAACTGAACCCCATCCAAAATTACCCGGTACAATTTATACTGCTGCAGAAGAGATGGATGCAGCTGGCGGAAAAGGACTTCCCATTTGTACGGACATACGCTTTGAAGAACAGGTACAGTCCGCTATCGAGGAAACTGTAGAAACCTTTGGTGGAATTGATGTTTTAGTAAACAATGCTAGCGCTATTCAGCTTACCGGAACGGTGGCAACTGAAATGAAAAGATACGACCTTATGCACCAGATTAATGTCCGTGGTACCTACATGACATCAAAACTTTGTATTCCACATTTAGAGCAAGCAGATAACCCTCACATTCTCAATTTATCTCCACCACTTAATATGGAAACGAAATGGTTCGCTCCTCATGTAGCTTATACTATGTCCAAATTTGGAATGAGTTTGTGTGTTTTAGGAATGGCCGGTGAACTAAAAAATCAAGGTATCGCTGTTAATGCTCTATGGCCAAAGACAGTAATTCAAACAGCTGCAGTACAAAATCTTCTTGGGGGCGATGAAGTAATGAAAAAAGCACGTTCTCCAGAAATTATGGGTGATGCTGCTTATACCATATTATGTAAAGATAGTAGAACTTGTACGGGAAATTACTTCGTTGATGAAGATTTGTTGAGATCAGAAGGAATCACTGACTTTAGCAAGTATGCACAAGTACATAACAATGAATTAATGCCGGATTTCTTTTTATAGGATGTTTTAAGTATACATTTCCTTTATCAGATCTTGATAATGCTCAATAACAACCTTTCGTTTCACTTTTAAAGTCGGGGTTACTTCATCCTTATCCTGATCTAATTCTTCCTCAAGGATACGAAATTTTTTAACACTTTCATAACTGGCTAAATCGCGATTTAAACCAGATATTTCATGATGTAATAGATCCAGTACTTCCTGTTTCTTCGATAGGTCAGCTAAATCTTGGTACATTATTTTCTTATCCCGAGCGAATTTGGCAATCTCATCTTCATCTAGAGTTACCAGGGCAGTAAGATATGGTTTTTTATCACCGTAAACCATTGCCAGACTTATGTAAGGACTTGTCTTAAGTAAATTTTCAATATTTTGCGGGGCAACATTTTTTCCACCTGCTGTAATGATAATATCTTTTTTTCTATCAGTTATAAATAAATAGCCTTCTTCATCTAAATACCCAATATCTCCCGTGTGCAACCATATATCACCCTTTTCATCAGGTATTAATAATTCATTAGTGGCTTCTTCGTTATTATAATATCCTGAAATGTTCTGTGGACATCTGGTACATATTTCTCCATCTTCAGCAATTCTTATTTCAGTATCAGCTAAGGCTTGACCAACAGAACCTATTTTTGCTTTTCCCATTTTATTTCCTGTAACTATTCCGGTTGTTTCAGTCATTCCATAGCCTTCGTAAATATCAAGTCCAATCCAATGGAAATATCGAATAATATTCGGCGAAATTGGCGCAGCGCCTGATAACAAAAACCGTATGTTACCACCAAACATATCCTTTATTTTTCTATATACAAGAAAATGTGCTAATATTCTATTTAGTTTAAGCCAGAGGTTGGGTTTTCTACCTTGATCTTTCAATTCTGTATAATTTTTCCCAACACTCAATGCCCAGTTGTATATTGTCTTTTGAAATAATGATGCATCTTTTATTGCTATAGAAATTCTAGCATAAAATTTTTCAAATACTCGCGGAGTGCCAAACATAATAGTTGGACCGCTTTGCCGAAGGTTATAAGGCATATCTTCTAAACTATCCGCGAAAACTGTGACATAACCCGAATACAGCTTTATAAAATGGCCCAATAGCCTTTCTGCTATATGCGATAGTGGTAAATAGGAAATTCCCAAATCTGACCTATAAGTAGGTAGCATATCGGGTAAATTCCTTGCCACAGTAATGACGTTTTGGCTATTAAACATACCTGCTTTAGGATTACCCGTGGTCCCTGATGTATAAGTAAAGCTAATGATGTCATTGGGTTTGACCAATTTTAACCTTTCTTCAAATTTTCCTGTATTTTCACCGCGATGCAATTGACCTAAATCACGATAGCCATCTAGTGAAGTTACATTTGGTAAATTCCGCGGATAATATTTGTCAATAACTACAATTTTCTTTAACATTGGTAAATCTTTCCAGATTACCAGCATCTTATCTAATTGTTCTTGATCTTCAGCAAATACAACTTTGCTTTCACTATGTTTCACAATGTATTTAACCTGTTCTTCTGTATTGGATGGATATACAGGAGCTGTAATACAACCAATACCCATTATTGCCATATCCAATACGACCCATTCCATTCGTGTCTCACTTAGAATAGATATTTTATCGCCCGGCTTCAAACCTTCTGCAATTAAAGCGTGGCCTATATCTCGTGACCAGTTACCATAATCACCCCAAGTATGAGATTCCCATACACCTCTTTGCTTGCGCCACATGGTAACATCATCGCGATAATTTTCGACATTGTACCAAAAAAGTTTTGGAACTGTTTTTATGTTGTTTATATCCGGTATTGCCATTATCATCCCCAAAGCTTATCTCTTCTCGTGTATTTACCTTCTCCTAAATACTGTTCACGAACTTTTTCTTCATCAAGAAGATCCTCATATGTACCACTTAAAAATATTTTTCCGGTAGTAATTACATAGCCATAGTCTGCTATTTTTAAGGCATGGTTAACGTTTTGCTCTACCAACAATATTGTCACACCTGACTGATGTAATTCTTTGATAGTCGAAAAAATATCCTGAACCAATAATGGTGAGAGACCTAATGAAGGTTCATCTAACAACAAAAGCTTTGGTTTGATCATTAATGCGCGGGATATAGCTAACATTTGCTGCTCCCCACCACTAAGAGTTCCGGCACGTTGTTTTTGACGATTACGAAGGACAGGAAAATGCATATACGCTTCTTCCATTCTGCGATGTAACAAATCCTTTTCCTTTAATAAAAATCCGCCCATAATAAGATTTTCATATACAGTAAGTTCAGGGAAAATTCTGCGCCATTCAGGTACATGGCTAATGCCCATAGCTACAATATCTTCAGGATTTTTCCGATCGATACGAATATCATTAAAATGAATAGTCCCATTTTCTGGTTCAACCAATCCACTAATGGTTTTTAGTATAGTTGATTTACCAGCGCCATTCGCGCCAAGTATAGTTACAAGTTGCCCTTCCTTTACATCTAGAGAAACACCATGCAAAGCTTTTACTTTTCCATAAAATGTTTCTACTCCGACCATTTTAAGCATCAGCCGTTTCTCCCAGGTAAATCTCGATTACTTTTGGGTGATTTTTTATCTCTTCAGGTTCACCAAGAGCTATTATCTGTCCCGAATCTAGGACACAAATTCGATCCGATATACTCATAACTAAATTCATATCATGTTCCACCAGTAAAACTGTGATTCCGAGATCTTCTTTAATTTCTCTAATAATATTAGCTATTTCTCGGGTTTCTTGGTCATTCATACCAGCCGCAGGTTCATCCAAAAGTATTAATTTTGGTTTTGAGACTAATGCCCTTGCTATCTCAGCAAGCTTCTGAATTCCAAAAGGCTGGCCAAGCATATATTTTTGTTCGTAATTAGCAATACCCAAGAAATCCATTATGTCCAGTACCATTGATTCTTCAATTTCTCTTTGATCCTGAGAAAGCCATCGTCGTACAGTTTCCCTAGTATCTATACGACTATGTGCTCCCAGGAGGATATTATCCAAAACAGTCATGAAGGGGATATTTTGAACATTTTGAAATGTCCTTGAAATACCCGAATCAATAATATTATGGGGCCGTCTTTCCAAAAGGTTATCACCATTAAAATATATTTTTCCACCCTGCGGTTTGTTGAAACCATTTATACAGTTAAAAAGTGTAGTTTTTCCGGATCCATTGGGACCGATCAGGGAAAATATTTCACCGTTTGTTACGGAAAAGGATACGTCATCCAGCGCAAGAACACCAGCAAACCGCATTGTTAGGTTTTCAATAATCAGATCAGGCATAAACAAAAAGGGCTCCGATAATTATCGGAGCCCTATGTATTTATTTAGCTTTATTCAAGCCAATCAGTAATTACCACCTGTTCACCATTTTGCATTTGAATAAGTTGCACTTTATCAACACCGGCATGGTCATTACGGCCATAGGTAATAGGTGGGAATGATCCATGAGGTCCAGTCCAATCCTTAAGTGTTTCTAATCCTCTCACCAAACTCTTCCTGGTAGGATTTCTCCCTGCACGTTCTAAGCCTTCTACCAAAAGTTGGGCAGTTGCAAATCCATAGTAGTGATATAACCCTATGTACGGTTCAGGTATATCATACTTTTCACATAGTTCGCGGTATAATTTTGGTCCAGGTGCATCGGAATTCCACATATGGGCCCAATATGTAGCAGTAAAACCTTCCCCAGCAGAACCAGCCAATTTACCAACACGCGCGTCCGTGGTTGGACCAGTACCAAAGAAATTTGGCTTATATTTCATAGCTTCTGCAGTTTTCATAACAGTAACTGGTTCACGAATAATTCCTGCGATTATCACATCTGTGCATCCACCCTTTAACAGGTTCATTGTTTGACCTTTAAAATCGATAGCACCACGCTGATACGATTCTTTTTGCACTGTAATTTCATGCTCCGATTCTGCCCTGGCAATACCTTCCAGAACATTCTCACCATAATCATCATCTTGATAAACGACACCAATTTTGGCTTCGGAGTTTTGGTTTAATATGTAACCCACCAGAATTTCAGCCTGTCTATCATATCCTGTATCCGTATGAAAAATTAGATCCCCGGCTTCGCGGGATAGATCTGACATAGTGCCTGAATTGGTTGCAGGCGCAATAAGTGGCGTGCCTGTTTCTGACAATATGGGACGGATTGCTTCACATGGAGAAGTACCAATTATCTGATAGAGACAAAATACCTGGTCCTTTTCCACTAGTTTTTTTGTCGCAGCCACTGCCTTTTGCGGATTGTATTGGTGGTCTTCAATCAGCATTTTAATACTACGACCGTGCACACCACCTTGATCATTAATGTATTGAAAATACATATTTGAACCGTTAGGAATAACGGCACCTAGTTCCTTCATTGGACCACTGAGATCCTGTACATTTCCAATAAGAATCTCTGTATCAGTTACGCCTGGTGATGGTGGCTGCTTAACACAACCTACCAACAATAGACCGATTATAATTAGAGTACCCATTGCTCTTTTCATCATAATTCCTCCTCCCTTTTATTATTATGTAAAACGTTGCCTCGGATTAAAGGGAAATAACTTCCAATATATGCGTATTTTCAGCCACATACCGTATAATCCCATAGGCTGGAATATAATAAACAAAAACATAATAAGTCCGAAAATGAGTGATTGAATATCTCCTGTTTGTGTATTGAACCAAAAGTGAATTTGGTCTTCAAGTAAAGGCACAAATAGATTATCCAACAGGACAATAAATAATGTCCCCAATACAGCACCATAAATGGAACTGGCACCACCCACTAATACCATGATTATAAAATATATTGATAACAAAATATCAAAATGGTCCGTTGAAATAAATGAGCTTGTGTGGGCAAATAGAACACCAGCAAATCCAGCAAAAATACCTGAGATAAAGAAAGCCAGCATTTTGTATTTGGCCAAATTGATTCCTGCGGCCTCTGCGGCTTGTTCTGAATCACGAATGGCCATGAAGGCGCGGCCAATTTTTGATTTAGCAATTCGGCGGCCCACTACTACCGCAATTACAACAAATGTGTAAATTAAAAAGTAATTATTCCAATCAGATTTAATAGTGTATCCGAATAGCATAGGGGATGATACGTCCAATCCTCCAGAACCATGTGTCCATTCGCGAAAAGAAATAATCATTCGCTTAACAATGAATCCAAATCCCATAGTTGTGAGCCCTAAGTACATTCCTGTAATTCGCAATGCAGGAAAACCAATAACAAAACCAAATAACCCAGCAATCAGCGGCGATATTATTAATGAAAACGCAAATGGTACGCCAAATTGATCCACCAGTATAGCAGATGTATAGGCACCAACAGCGAGAAACGCAGCGTGCCCCAAAGATACCAATCCAGTAAAACCACTTAACAGATCTAATCCTACATTAAGGATGATGTAAATACCAGCCATATTCAGCACGAACAGGTAATATTTATAACTAAAGGATAACCCTTTTAAGATAAAGGGTAGTAAAAACACAAATATAATTAATACTGGGATCCAGTATAGGTTTTCATCTTCGTAGCGACCCTTCATTAGACCTTTTTCACTTTCTCAACACCAAAAAGACCATCAGGCTTAATCATTAACACAGCTATAAGTACGATCCAGGGAATAATGTCATTGATCTCTTTAATCCATTGAAAGTGGAACGACAGTGTCCCCATGCTAACTGTCTCGATTACTCCTAATATAACACCACCAACTATGGCTCCAGGAATCGAACCAAAACCACCCAAAACAGCTGCTGGGAATGCTTTCAACCCTAGGAAGCCCATGGTTGTATCTAGTAACGCAATTCTTGGTGCCAACAGGATACCGCTGAGTGTAGCAACTATAGCAGAGAAAATCCAAACCGATGCATAGACGCGCTTAATCGGGATACCCATCAACTGTGCCGCTATCGGATCTTCCGAAGTGGCCTGCATGGCTATTCCCCACCGTGTATAATGAAAGATATAGTAAAAAATGATGACCAATCCAATAGCGCTGCCAATAATAAATAGATCAAGAACAGATACAACAATGTTACCGAACGAAATTGCGCTGTCTCCAAATGGAGAAAATGGCACTAGACTGATGGGTCCCGCAATTATTGCTACTAAAGCGCGAATAATTATTGCCAAACTAAGAGTAGCCATAATTATGGAAAATATCGGTTCATCTTTTAATGGCTTATTAATGATAAAATCTAATATATAGCCAAACAATACAGAAAATATCATACTACCACCTAAGGCCACCAAGAATGTCCACGGAGTAGGTGTTCCCGCAGCAGATAAAAATGTAGTCACAAAGAAAAAATTCATATAGGCCCCCACCATCATAAGTTCACCCTGAGCAAAGTTGACGACTTCGGTGGCCTTGTAGATCATGGTAAAACCCAAAGCTATAAGCGCATAGATAGAGCCCAATGCAATACCACTAATTATCTCTTGGGTTAATCCTGACAACAGATCAGTCATTTTAGTGTAGCTTTTCCTTTAAGCACCCTACCACCATTTTGATTTTTCACAATTACAGAAACATCAGGTCCATTGGTAATACTATCAAAGACTAGCTCATCTTCGGGCATGACGGGATTCAGAAAACGCACTTTAATTGTGCCTAGTTGTGCAGGATCCCCCTTATCAATAAGATGTTTAGCGGTTAATGCCATGGTACACATGCCCTGTAGTATTATACCAGGCAATCCATTGGCCTTGGCATAATCCTGATCGATATGGATAAGATTAAAATCCAGGCTGGCGCCAGCATAATAGTAAGGCATATATTTTCCAATTATTGATTTTGATTGTTTTTTCTTAGCCATCATTCCCCTCTAATTAATAACGTATAAAGACCGGTACAAACTAGTTTATTATCTTGATTAATTGATTTGGTCTTGATCTCGAATATTCGATGGACTTTACCGGCCTGGTTAGTTTTAGTATAATTTTTATCTATAACTGCATTTGTATGAATTATATCTCCTGCACGCACAGGCTCATAAAAATGATATTCCTGTTCACCATGAACTAAACGGGGTACCAATTTTGAGAATTCAGGGTCGAAATAAAGATGTTCCAGCGCTGGCTGACAATAAATCGCAGCAAATGTAGGGGGTGCAAATGGATGCCCGCCATCAAGGGATTTTACAAATTCACGATCTGTATAATAGGGATTATTATCATCCAATACACGCACATATTCTTTAACTTTTTCATAACTGACCTCATAGTCAGATTCATATTCACGTCTTATTATATTATCGCCCGACATATGCTAATCTAGAAATAAGGATTAATTTACAAATCTATTCTCATTAATTGAATTATCAGCTGCGAAAGTTAAACAGTGGTTCTACAAGCTAATTATACTTATTTCAATGAGATAATTTCTCCGTAGCTTGAGCCATACTAACACAAGCTGTAGTTACACCCCCCTTATCATGCGAAGTAAAAGAAACAGATACTGTGCACCAGCCAACTTGGATCTCTGGATGATGATTAACTTCTTCAGCTTTTTCTGCTAACCGGATTACAAATCCTATGCCATCCATATATGTATCAAAACTGTAGGTTTTGGTAATCACATCATCTTTAAACACCCAGCCATTTAATTCAATTAGTTCATGATTTATTTGTTCATTACTTAAAAGACTCATGTCGGTCTCCTTTTCATTTTGGGTAAATTTCTCATTGCTGTTATAAGCCAGTAACAAGCAATAATAAATGCTACTCCAGTTGAAATCATCATCGCATACCAGACCCATTCAACAGGTTTATTCATTTGAAAGACAAATAATAAAGCAAGGGGCGCTGAAACACCAAGTACACGAATGATGGTGATTACTAATACGGGTAATCCTTTACCCAAACCCTGCAGGACCCGGCCTGTGGAAATACCGACCGCAATCAAAGGGTAAACAAATGCAAATAACTTTAAAAAGGTAACAGCTACAGATATAATTACCTGATCATTAGTGAAAAAGCCAATAACATTAGGGGCAAACAAATAAAGCAACACTGATAAAATAACGGTTATTCCAAATGCTGAGGAAATACCATATCGAACTATATAGCGCAGTTCATCGTATTCCTTTGCACCAAAAAACATTCCTACGAGAGTTGTTAGGGCTGCAGCGATTGAAAATATTGGTAAAAATACGAGCATATCTATTCGTCCAGCCACTTGGTATGCCGCAACAGTGTCAGCTGAAAAATGGATTAATATTTTATTAAAGACACCTTGGCCAACCGCCATTACAACCATTGATAGTGATGCTGGTAAACCTACTTTAATAATATCCTGTAAAATAAATCGGGATGGTGAAAAAACTTTTAAGCGGAATGTGATGTACGCATGTTCTTTAATAAATAACATATATATGAATACACAAAAAACTATACTCTGACTAATAACAGTCGCTAAAGCCGCTCCCTTAACACCCATTCCAAAACCGATACCACCATAATTATCTAGATTGAATATAAAGATCGGATCTAGTATAATATTTAGTATTGTACCAAGACCTGCCACTATCATTGGTAATTTCATATCGCCCTCACCTGCCAATATGGAACGAAAAAATCCAGAGAATATCATAAAAGGCATACCTATACACATTACCTGAAGATAATCCCAACCGAGAAAAAGGATTTCTCCTTGGGCACCAAATGAAGATAAGATCTGTTTACCAAATACTAAACCTAGCGAAGATAACAATACGCTAAAAAATAAAGCCATAGCCACAGCGTGTTCCGCACTATTATCTGCACCAGCTTTATTATCCTTACCAATAAACCTAGCGATCGATGCTGTTACACCAGTTCCTAAGCCCATTGTAAGACCCAGAACAAGAAAAAATAGAGGCATGTTAAAAGCTATCCCTGCGATTGCTTCGCCACCTAAGCGACCAATGAATATCATATCTACAATGTTATACAATGTCTGTATACCCATACCAGCCATGATAGGGATGGCCAATGTCCACAACGCTTTTGATGGATTGTTTAGAAATTTATTGAGGCGAGAACCTTCTTTTTGCACAGAATCCACGAATACTAATTAAGACTTATTATTCAAATGATAGAATAAAAAAGGACTACAAATTTACCAGGATGCAGGCGTAAATGGCCACAGTATAGGTATAAGTATCACTGCCATTACCCATAAAGTGATTGATAACGGTAGTCCCACACGAATGTAGTCAGAAAATTTGTACCCCCCAGGACCATAAACCATCAGATTGGTTTGGTAACCAATGGGAGTAATGAAGGATGCAGATGCTGCAAAACATATTGCAAAAATAAATGGACGTGGATCTAGGCCAAGATTTGTTGAAGCTGCTATTGTGATCGGGGTCATGATGATGGCCGTAGCTGCATTTGAAGAAACTTCTGTGAGAATCATTGCAACTAAATATACCATTGCTAGAAGAAAGATCGCTTGCTGATGGTCAGGTACAAATCGTAAAAGATTGACCATTGTATCTCCTATTAGTTTTGCTGTACCACTGGACTGAATCGCAATACCTAAAGGAATCAGGCATCCAATTAAAACTATTATTTGCCAATTAATAGAATTATATGCCTCTAGTGGTGAAATTACTCGGGCAACAAGTAAAATTGCCATACCAATTATTACACCTTTTAAAATGGGGACAAGGGATAACGCTGCTAAAAATACTACTCCTATTATAACCACTATACTCAACCACCAAAAACGGTGTTTTCGTAATGATCTATCTACTTCCGTAAGTAAAATAAATCCACCGGAATCACGCATCTCTCTTATTTTTTCGCTTGGACCGTATACAAGAAGTGTATCAAAAGCGCGAAGGATAACATGGGCTATTTTTTTGCGTAGAATATCTCCCTCCCGCCTAATGGCCAGAACAAAACTGCCAAAACGACGACGAAAATTTGCTGCTTTTAGAGATTGACCCACTAGGTCTGATTGATTGGTTACCAGGCACTCCACCAAGAGATTTTCCTCTTTTGTTAATTCTTCCTGGTTTAATTTTTCATCTGTGAGCATGTATACTTGTTCAACTTCCTTCATCCTGAAAAAATTTTCTACTGAACCGCGAACCAAAATAATGTCCCCTGCTTCTAACGGTGTTTCTCTTAAATTTGTGGAGAAAATCTTTTTATTCCTCTGAATACCTAATATAGTAACATCATAATTTTGGCTTATCTGGCGATCAAGGGTAGTACCACCCACCAATGGTGAATCATCTCCAATTTTTAATTCAGTTAAATAACCACCCATGTGATAACTTTTCGTTAAACTTGAAGTTACTGTCCGAGACGGCAAGATACGGTAGGCGATTAACAAAACATATGTAAGACCAACCACCAAAAGGAAAATTCCATATTTTGAAAATTCAAACATTCCCAATGGCGTATATGGTCCACTATTTACAAAGATGGAATTCACCAGCAAATTTGTTGATGTCCCAATCAATGTAAGCGTGCCACCCAAAATAGCAGCATAACTTAACGGCATTAATACTTTGGATGGGCTGATATGGTATTTTTCTGCCATCCGAATTGTTACCGGCATGAAAATAGCGACAATGGCAGTATTATTAACTAAAGCGGATGCTAGGGCAATGCATATCAAATAAACTGCCAGTCCAATAACAAGTGATTTGCTTACAAGCTGGTTTATTTTTATCACAAGGTATTCCAGCACTCCTGTTTTTTGCAGAGCATGACTTAATACAAAGAGAATAGCAATAGTAATTACAGCTGGATTGGAGAAACCAGAAATACCTTCACCAGGGGTGAGTTGACCGGTAATAAGAAGCATGCTGAGTACCGTTAAAGCGACTACATCTATTGGCAATGCTTCACTTACAAAAAGTATAAAGGCTAATAGAATGATAAATAGTACAATAATAATATCGATACTCATAATAATGTCACCTGGATATATTTAAGCGGAAAGCAAAATAATTATTATAATTCTACTTTATCAATTTGTTCAGGATCTAAAAAACTTTCTGCGTATTTCAGATATATTTTTTCCTTCACAAATACCTCAAATAATTCCGTATCGATATGGGCATCATTTTTCATGAAACCAAGTATTCGCATTGCTTGACTTAAAGTTTTCCCTTTTTTATATGGTCTATCGCGGGCAGTTAGTGCTTCAAAAATATCGGCTATGGCCATAATTTTCGCCTGGACAGACATTTCAGAATGGTTCAACCCTTTTGGATACCCAGTCCCATCCAGCTTTTCATGATGACCACCAGCAAATTCTGGTACATTGCGCAGATGCTTCGGATATGGTAATTGTTCCAGCATATCAATGGTGACAACTATGTGATCATTGATAATTTTTCTTTCTTCTGGTGTAAGCGTTCCCCTGCTAATACAAAGGTTGTATATCTCATCCTCGGAAAAAAACGGTTTTAGGCTACCATTATCCTTCCAACGATATGAGGCTATCTTATTAACCCTATCTTTACGATCCTGTGACATGAACTCACCACCAACATTTGATTCCTCGATAAACGCCTTATCATCATCCTGTTGTTTGATTCTTTTCAGATAGAGTGTCCTTGCTTTTTTCAAGGCATCTTTCTTTTGATTTTCAATCAAGGAATCATCTTTTTGAATCTTAAGCTGCTTTTTCAAATATTTTATTTCCTCGTCTCGTTTTAGTACTTCAAATCTCGTTGCTACAGTATGTATACGATCATAGATCGTTTCCAGCTTTGTTCCTTTGTCAACTACAGCCTCTGGTGTAGCCACTTTACCACAATCATGAAGCCAGGCCGCAATTTTCAATTCGTACATTTCCTTATCCGTAAACTGTATACCAGCAAAAGGACCATCATTTATCTCATTTACTGATTCTGCCAGCATCATAGTTATTTCAGGAACCCTAGAACAATGACCACCTGTATAGGGTGATTTCGCATCTATGGCCGACGCAATCAACTTGATGAAAGATTCGAATAATACTTCAAGATCTTTGATTAGGTTTTTATTAGTGATCGCTACTGCAGCCTGACTGGAAAGTGCTTCCACACTTTTTTGAACACCTTCTGAAAAAGGTATCACTTTTTTTGTTTTAATATCTTGGGCATTCAATAATTGCAGTACACCAATAATTTCATCTTCGTGATTTTTTAGCGGTACAGTTAAAAATGATTTTGACCGATAGCCAGTTTTATCATCAAAAGCTTTTGTACCGGCAAAATCGTACCCCTTAGCCTTATAGGCGTCAGGTATATTAATTGTATATCCTGTTAAACCTGCATTTGCGGCAATCATGGTCTTATTTGGTTTGCCATCATCCATATACAATTTTACCGGGTAAAAAGGAATTTCTTTCCCAGAGGTGCCACCCATATGGATATTGAGTGAATCAGTAATCATAATGGAAAATTTTAACCGTTGATCATCAGTCATCATGTATAAGGTGCCCCCATCAGCATTAGAAATACGTTTCGCTTCAAGTAAGATCATTTCCAATAGTTTATCCATATCCTTTTCTTTTGAAAGGGCTAGCCCAATAGCAGACATGTTGGATATTTGATTTTGTAAGCTATCAATATAACCTCGTAGATTAGATGGTATTGTTTCAAGCAACTTACTGATCTCCGCTTGCGACAATAGGACTGATTGTTGTTTCCCTGTTCCGTTTTTCTTACTCATAGTTTTCTCCCCAAAAGAATTTCTTGTTAAACTTACATCAAGAGTGTCATTTCCTCAATGTGAATGTTTATTAAATCTGTGTATCTTGTTACGAGTGTATTTATTATATTATCATAAATATTTATAAAATTAAAAGCTGGAGGAAACGCGACCATGAAAATAAAACTATTTATTGTCTCATTTCTTTGGGTATCCATGTTATTTGCCGGCGATACCGGTAAAATTGTCGGCCAAATTACCGATACAGAGACAGGCGAAGCATTATTTGGTGTCAATATCCTTTTAAAAGGCAGCAGTATTGGTAGCGCATCGGATATGGAAGGTAACTACATCATTCTGAATGTACCAGCAGCGTCATATACTATCAGTGCATCTTATATTGGCTATAAAACGATTACAATTACAGATATCCGCGTTAACGCCGACCGCACTACCACTGTGAATTTCAAGATGGAAATCTCTGCTGTTGAAGGAGAGGAAGTTATCGTGGAAGCAAAAAGACCAGCAATTGTACGGGATCAAACTGCCAGTACTACCACGATTGAAGATGATGATATTGTGAATATGCCCGTGAACTCCTTTGATGAAATAATAAATACAATGGCCGGCGTGGTAGAAAATGAAAATGACAATAGCGGTATTCATCTAAGGGGCGGCCGTAGTGGTGAAATTTCATATCTGGTAGATGGTTTTCTTATTGAAAACGCTTTATATGGTGGGATGAGCATGGATATAGCCAAAGATGCGATTTCTGAACTATCCTTGATTACTGGTGCATTTAATGCAGAGTATGGAAAAGCTATGAGCGGTATTGTAAATATTGTAACCAAGGAAGGCACTCCTAATTATCATGCCGGCGTAACGACAGCTTCGGATCAATTTGGTGGTAATAGTAATAACTGGGGTACAAGCAGAAATATTATCAATGTTAGTGGGCCTGTATTTCCAGGCATTGGTTCCATAGCAAACTTTAATTTTACTGCAGATTTTAACGAATCGAAGGGCAACCTTTGGAAAAATCAGTTGCCACGAGATGTGTTAACAGTTGATGTTGATAATGATGGCATGTATGATGCCGGTGAAGATACATATGCAATGGCTGATATAACCTCAAATGGAATTTCAGACTCGGTTGAATTAAAAAAGGGAGCCTGGGAAGAGACAGGCACTTTTAATGAGTACCAGCGAATCACAGGTAAATTGGTTATAAAACCAATCAAAAATGCAAAACTTACGCTAGGCACTAATCTCTATCAATCTAAAGGGAAAGGCTTTAGTATGAGTTATAGGCAATTACCTGGTCGTTATTCCACCAGCTATGGTACAACAGAGCAAACTCATTTCAAACTGAACTACGCCATAACAGAAAATATGTTTTTCACCTTAAAAGGGCAAAATTATTCCAGGAACAGCCACAATGGATATAAACCGTTATTAAATAAAAAGCATGAACTATGGGGCGAAGAAGTGTCAATACCCAGTGATTGGGAAGGCTATATTCCAGGAACAGTCACGGCTGGGGATAATATGAACTGGCTAAGTTATTATGCTGAACCATATGCAGATTACAATGGTGACGGACAGTACAGTCCTTTCGGTTCCGCAGAATACTGGAAAGATAGTAATAATAATGGTACCTGGGATGATGGAGAATATTATAATGATTGGGATGGAGATGGGTTATGGACAATTTTCCGCGACGAAAATGATGATGGTATACCAGATCAAGAAGATTATGAAGACGTAGATGGTAATGGCGAATATAGTGTGGGTGTTGACCCTATACTTAGAGAAGGCGATGCCTATGATGGTACGTCAAACTATGAATTTTATGGTAGTTACCCCGTTGTAAACTTTTATGGCGATACAATCAGACCTGGTTATTCAACGTATCATCATTACCAGTGGTATGGTACAAGTTACAGCGAATTTGGTGCCGAATTAACCTGGCAGGTGAACGATGTCCACCAGATCAAAACAGGTTTTGACCGGAAAAATCATGAGATTTCAAATTTCTCTGGATCGTCAATTGGCGGTGGTCCTTTTGGCAACACTTCAGATCCAAGCTGGATAATGTATGAATTCAAGCCTGAGGAATCATCTTTTTATATCCAGGATAAAATGGAATACAAAGAATTCATCATTAATGTAGGCCTGCGACTCGATGGCCTAAATCCCAATTCACGCTATCCTGAACCTAGTAGAACACCATTATATGAATATGATGGTCAGACCTATGAACCATCGGATCTAAGTCAACTTACGCAAGACCAGATGGAAGATGCTGATTGGGGTTACGCAGAGCTTGATGATGATGGAAACCCAAAACGTGATAGTGACGGTAATTACATTTTTGAAGCTGCAAAAAAGGCTAGCCATAAGCAAAAATGGAGTCCCCGGATAGGTTTTGGTTACCCCATTACAGATAATATTGCATTTCACGCGAGTTACGGACACTTTTTCGACTATCCTAATTTATCAAACGCATACAGCTACACTAATACAAATGGAGGGGGTGGACTTGCCCCAGGCCTGACAGGAATAAATATCGATAACTTTAATTTTGGGAATACTTATGCCCCATTCCCTGTTAACACTGCTGATTTTTATATACCAACAATTGGTAGTCCAAATGTAAAGCCGGAGCGAACTGTGCAGTATGAATTTGGTTTCCGTGCTCATCTTGTAGAAACTTACATTCTTAGTCTTACAATTTATTACAAAGATATTTACGATTTAATTGCCTCGACGATATATGATGCAAACCCTTCCCAGTACGCTCTCTACGAAAACCATGATTATGCTAATAGTCGTGGATTTGAACTGGAACTACGGCAGAGTTTTAAAAATAATTTAGCCTGGTACTTGAACTACACGCTTTCTAGGGCGGAAGGTAGTGCGCCAAATGAATCTTTCCATTGGGACGTGGCCTATTTGGCTTCGGTCTATGGCTGGCATGACTATAACCGTACATTTACTATGTCCTGGGATCAAACTCATGTAATTAATTATGGCGTTGATTATAGGCATCCAAAGGGATTCGGATTAAATATTATCGGTAATTACGGAAGTGGTTTGCCATATACTCCAACAGATGCTAGAGGTCGTCCCATTGATGATCCCTATTCGGCAAGGATGCCTAGCACTGCGATAGTGAATATGCGGGCCTATTATGATATCCCACTTAAATTAGCCAACCTTAGGCTTTACGCTGATATAGACAATGTACTGGATAATTCAAATGTCAATAATGTTTTCAGTGATACAGGAACACCAACCGAATCTACCAATCCAAATACATCACCAATGTGGATGTACCGTCCTTATTTTTGGAAGGCACCAAGGCATATTGAAATTGGTATCACGGTGAGGCTCTAATGATAAATAAGATAAAATTAATTACATTTATTACTTTCGTTTTTTGTTCTAGTATTAATTCAGAGGGTATTCCCAATATTACAAAAGCTGATTACTATGATTATTACGTAGCCCCAGCAAAAGGTAGAATACCAGAACGCCTAAATAGATCCATGGGCTACGCAGACCGTAAACTATCCGTACTAGATAAAGGCAACATGGTCTTGCGGATGTCTAATGCAGCAATTTATGGTTACGATCGCTGGGGACTGAATCATGAATTCCCGGCGGGCAGTATGGCGAAATCTGGTTGTTGCACTTATTACTGGACGCAATCGCCAATGGTAGGAGCGTTAATTAATGGCTTACCATCCGTATCCGTTGGCGTCCGTGGCAGTGTACGCGATCATGAAGAAGAATTTGAACCCCTACCTGGATATGATGCCGGTTATGCGGATACTGATGCAAATATTGGTATTGCATTTAGTGACGTACCTGAATCATGGCCTGCTTTATGGCCACGGGAAAAAGATCCAACCGGTACTTTTGAGTCAGTTGTTTATAATGCTGATGGCAGCTCTGATACGTTGTATTTCCCAGGCATTGAGCCAGAGCTGGGGCCGGGTGGTTTTCCTGATGCACCATGCGGATTGGGAGTGCAGGCGGATCGTGAAGCCTATTTTGTAGTAACAGATAACGACCCTCAAGAAGGCAATACGTTTGAAAGCAATCAGGGTGTCGGGCCATTAAACGTACGATTTGATGTCTGGGTATTGAACTACTCTAGTACCTTTGGGAATGACGGATTGATCTTTATTCAAAAAATGACGAATGTTGGTAAAGATACACTGAAAGACCTCTATATGGGTATTGCCGGAGATCCAGACGCACCGGAACAGGGCGGTGCGGAATGGACAGATGATATGGCACTATTTATTACTGAAAATGATCCTCATATTGCTGAAAAATTAGTAGACACAACAGATGCTCATCTTTTAGAAAATTTTGCTATTGTTTATGATCGTGATGATGCAGTACAAGGCTACCTCACATCTGGTGTTGGATGGATAGGTGCTAAGTTTCTTGATTTAACAAAATATAACAGCGACGGCACTGATACCACATATGGTGTAACCAACTTTTATACCTTTGAGTATAGTCAAGATGCCCAAAGCGATGCGCAAGCATATAATGAGCAGATGACCCACGGAATTCAAACCCCTCAAAATATTGAACCTAATGAGTTTGATATTTTTCAAAAACCATATAGTTATGGACCCGATATTACTTGGGCAATTGCAGGTGGGCCAATGGATGTTGCTCCTGGAGAGCAAGTAATTTTTACCTTTGCAGATTTTGCTGGAATAAATGAAACTGATTTAATTCGAAATGCAAAACTGTTTCAATCTCTTTATGATAACAACTGCGCTACTCCAAAACCACCTGATCAACCAGTCGTCCAATCTTCGGTTGATGAAGGAAGAGTTGTTTTGATGTGGGATGATCGCAGTGAATTTTCTATTGATCCCGTTACTGGGAATAATGCATTTCAAGGTTATCGAGTTTATCGAAGTACAGATAGAGGCAATACATGGGGAACGGTTATAACTGATGTAAATGGAGATCCTACAGATTTCTATAAACCGTTAGCTATATATGATTATGATGATAATCAAAGTGGGGCTCATGTAATGACGGATCCTCTCATTTATTATAATCTAGGTTCTAATTCTGGGGTAAAATATTCATACGTTGATAATAATATCATTAATGGTTATGAATATTGGTATGCTGTATCAGCTTATGATGGCGTTGATGACTGGGCGGGTGCGCCTGTTGACCCAATGGAGAATCCCAAAGCAAAGAACGCTTTTTACAGTGATAATGATAATACGATAGCAATCGTTGCACAAAAAAAAGCAGCCGGATACACTGGAGGATCTATACCTGAAACGGCGACCCACACATCAGGAAAGTCTGATGCTATCTTACAATTGGTCCCAGCTGACGCTTTTGTCCTTGATTTCCTTGGTGATTCATTATCGCCCCAAGATTTCGAAAGTAAAGGTTATAACTATGAAGTAACCTTTAATCAAACAATAGTTGGTGATACAGCAACGGTAAATTCATGGAACATGGTTAATACATCGACAGGTGACATTGTTGTATCAAATGATACTGATGTGGAATCTGGCCAACTAAAACATGTCGTGGATGGTTTTATTCCCGTGTTTTCCTTAGGATCGTGGTCCGTTACCAGTTTTGACTCAGCAAAGCAAACCAATAATTCGGACACAACAGGCTCTATATTATTTAATGGCATTAATCCAAATTCGAATGATGGTACATGGGCTGGATTCGTTGAAAATACACCCTTGGATCCTCAACCATCAGATAGGCCTGATAGTGATTTACTACAAAAGGATATTGAGTTCAGATTTACAAATGATGGTTCTATTGCTACTTATTTCAATGCAACTCTAAGTGTCATAGAGACAATAGATATACCTTTTGAGGTCTGGTCCCTTGAAGATAACGTAAAAATCAATGCTGTTATTTATATGGCAGCTGGATCAAAGCCTATCTACGAAGAGGACGCTGAAAATCCAAGCCATTACAAATTCATCAAAAATTTCTTTGTAATGCCTGTGTATGAAGATTATACAGGCGTCGGCATGGCAGATTACTATACCAATACCAATATTGGATGGATGTTCCAATTCAACAAGAATGAAACTCTTTTTCAGCCAGGAGATGTGTATAACATATATTTTAGAAATCCTTTATCGCCTGGCAATGATGTCTATCATATAGAAACTACTGCAAATGCTTATACTGTAACCGATAGCATTTTAGAGGAAATTGTCGTTGTGCCGAATCCATATAATGCTACGTCCGTTTATGAGCATATCGCATTCATACGGGAGGTTCAATTCATGGGTCTACCGGAAGAATGCTTAATTCGAATTTTCAATACGGCCGGAGAATTAGTACAAGTAATCAAACATGATGTGAACAGTCCAGGTTACAGAGGCCCTAGTATTGAAGCCTGGGATCTACGTACATATAATAATCAGGAAGTATCGTTTGGGGTATATGTCTTCCACGTTATTGCAAATGACAAAGAATTCACAGGAAAACTAGCGGTGATAAAATGAATAAAAACATAATTATAGCTATAATCTCTTTTAACTGTTTTATGTTTGCGCAGTTTGATAATACAGGTACATCAGCTGCCAATTTTTTAAAGATTGGTGTAGGCAGCAGAGCCATGGCTCTTGGTGGTGCGTACACAGCTAGCGTCACCGATGCATCTGCCTTACACTGGAATCCTGCTGGCATTGCCCATGCCACGGATATACAGATTTTACTAACTCAATACAATTGGATCGCTGATATGAAACACAGTTATTTTGGTCTGGTTATACCCGTGGGTACAATCGGCAATATCGGTATAAGTCTTAATAACTTGGATATGGGCGAAATGAAAAAGACTACTGAGTTTGACCAGGATAGTAAAGTCGTTTTCCGTGCTTCTGATGTGGCCCTGGGTTTAGGGTTCGGCCGAAAAATTTCGGATCGATTCACAGTTGGTGTTCATGGAAAAATAATCCAGGAATCCATTTCTTTTTCCAGTGCCACCGCTTTTGGTTTTGATATGGGTTCGCAATACCAAACAGGATTCTCTGGGTTAATAATTGGAATGGCTATAACAAATTTTGGAACTAAACTACAGCTTAAGGGTACAGATTTAAAAATTGATACGGACCCCTATGCAGATCAAGAAGCTAACCCAGATGTAATCGCACAATTACAAACGGAAGAATGGGCCTTACCCATGGCTTTTCGTGCTGGGTTCGCAATTACACCTGTTGGTCCAAATGCGATTATGAAAAATGATGCGCTTGAAGCCACTGTTAGTATTGACTATTACGACCCAAGAGATTATAACCCATATTATGCTGGAGGCGTTGAAGTCAAAGTAATGGGTGGTCTTTATCTGCGAGCTGGACTAGAAAGTAAATTTATTCAGTTTAGTGATGATGAAGATGACAGTATTGATTCTGATGACCTACCTGATATGCTTGATAAAGATAATGCTCATGGATATACTAGTAAAACAGCCTTCGGTTTTGGCCTTTCATCAGCAATGTTTCCCTTTATACCTTACAACTTTAGTGTAGATTATTCTGTATCTGATATGGGTGTCTTAGGGTTAGTCAATAGACTAACATTTTCGATCGGACTTTAGTAATATTTTATTATTTCAAAAGGGCCTTCGATTAGAAGGCCTTTTTTTTTAATTTAAAAAACATATTATTATACTCTAGATGAATAACCAAAAATCAGCCCATTCTCAATACCTTGAAAGCCTGTTTGATAGTCAACCTACAGCCAATGATCTTTTTGCAAAAGCGAGTCAGATAAAAGATTCAAACCCTAATCAGAAGGAACTACACGATTTTCTAGAATTAGGGCATTTATCGATCGTAAATAAAACTATTTCCGAAGAAAATAAAATTGAAGAATGGTTCGAGGTAATTCATGAATTAATACTTGAATCTAAATTAACAGTCGGACATTTGATCAATCACCGAGCACAATATTATGGGGATAAAATATGTTTTCAGGAAATTGAAGGAAATCAAATACGCAATTTCACTTACCAAGAAATATGGGACCAAATTATTCAAATTGGTCAAGCGCTTTGTGCTATTGAATCAATATCGGATAAAAATATCACGATTGGCATATTTACCGAGAATTCGATTCGTGGTGCGCTGATAGACTTAGCTTGCCTTTCATTTCATATAACAATAGTACCGATTCCAGTTACAACTACTCCAGAACATCTAGCATTCATTATTGATAATTCAACTATTACACAATTATTTATTGGTGGACAATCGGTGCAAATTATTCTTAGAGAATCAAAAGTTGAACAAAAATCGTTGGATATCTATCACCTGGATGACCCTGCAGAAGCAATTATCTTTGCCAAACCATGGGAAAGTTTTATTTCACAAGCAGTTGATTCTGTTAATATAAATGTGCTAAAACGTATCAACCAGTGTTCTATGCATGATCTTGCCACAGTAATGTATACCTCTGGAACAACTGATGAACCAAAAGGAATTGTATTCACCCAAGAAAATATAGTTACCAAACGTTTTGCCCGTGCATTGGCACTTCCCGATTTTTCGTGCGACGATATATTCCTTTGCTTTCTACCATTGTACCATACATTTGGCAGATACTTTGAATTATTGGGGTCTATTTTTTGGGGTGCAACCTATACATTCGCAGAATCTCCATATTTTAAATCACTTTTAAAGGACTTTCGTCTAATTAAGCCTACCATTTTTATCAGTGTACCGAAAAGATGGATCCAATTGATGGAACACACAGATTCAATCAAACCCGTTAGTGATGGAAAAGAAAAAGAAATAAAAAATATTGTAAACAAAATAACGGGTGGAAATTTGAAATATGGGCTTTCAGCTGCTGGATATTTGGACCCTGATGTATTTCGTTTTTTTCAGAGTAACGGAATTAACCTATTAAGTGGCTATGGTATGACCGAAGCAACTGGTGGAATTACAATGACACCTATTAATGAATACCAGCCTGATTCAGTAGGTGTACCATTACCCGGAATACAACTTACTTTAGCTGATGATGGAGAATTACTTATAAATGGACCCTACGTATCTTCATCATATTTTGGTAAAAATTACGGTTCCACTCTAGTGGATGGTTGGTTTCATACTGGGGATATATTTAAAAATAAATATGATCATTATTATATAATTGACCGTAAAAAAGAAATTTACAAAAATAGTCGTGGTCAAACTATTTCACCCCAAAAAATTGAAAACATGTTCCAAGATTTTGATGGAATAAAATCAGCATTCCTTGTGGGAGATGGTTTAGAATTCAATACTTTACTTATTTATTCAGAACCGGATAGTCTGCCAATGGATATTTCCAATGCAAGCTTAGTTACAATCCGTGAATACTATAGTTCTCTGGTTCAATCGGTGAATAGTTTCCTTGCGCCATTTGAACGCGTGATCAATTTTGCAATTATTAAACGTGATTTTAATTCAGATGACGAATTGACACAAAAGGGGACATATAAACGAAAACAGATTTTGAAGAATTTCCATGAGATAATTAATCCCATGTATGAGAAAAATCATATCACTTTATCATACAATAATTATCAGATCCATATTCCAAATTGGCTCCTGCGTGAAAAAGGAGTCAGCAGAAATGATGTAAAATGGAATGGTTCAAAAATATCCATTAAGAATAATAAGATCAGTTTAAAGTTATCGTGGAATAATTCCAAACTGGTAATTGGTGATTTTATTTATCATACACTGGAAGACAGTCTTGATATCCAGGAATTACTCCTGAGTCCAGAATTATGGTTAGGCAATAGTACGTTCGCAAAATTTATCGGTAAGAGTGCATTTCAATTAACAAAATTTGAACCAATAAAAATTCTACAGCTAGAGTTTCCGACAATTACTGATCATAGTGATAAAGATATGGTAAATATTGAAGATTCTGTCAGTTTACCTGATCTTGGTAATTTGCATAAAGCAACCAGACAATTATATGCTGGACAATTAAACGGTTTTATTCCATTTAACTATCTATTGGAATCTAATCATGGTGACCTCACTCGAATTGCATTCAACATTTTAATAAGCTTTAGAAATTTCACTGATCCATCTTTTCGAATGAAAGCTATAGAGACAATGATCCCAGAATTATCCGGAGAACTATTTTTTGAATTGTTATCTGAGACCCATCAGCAATATTATGAAGAGAAATCAAAAAATGGATTTACAGTAAATGTAAAATTATTAAAAGACAATCATTTTGAGGCTATTTTGTCGAAACTTGGTCAATTTAGAAAGGATATTAAAAGGATCACAAAAGAGCAACTCTCATTTATTCAGATATTACTACCGCTTGTTGCTAACTATGGCATTAATCATCCGACAAAATATATCTGGGCACGTGCAGAATTATATTGGTGGCAAATTTCAGATTGTCCAAAAAGTATCATTTCATACGCTCAAAAGGCACAATATAACCTAGTGAATGGTTTTCGCTCATGGATCGGACCGAATCAAAAGTTGGCCATTAACCGGAAGAATGGTACTGAGTATACTTGGAATGATGTAATCGTATTTGACGAACTAGTAAAACCTGAACTAAGAGAAATGTTAGTATCAGCGCTAATCAATACAGCTGTTATCAGAGAATCGATATTTCTTTTCTATGATCATAGTTTAATAGATTTAGACGATATTCAACCAGATGGTGTATGGGTTACCTTTTTAGGTAAAAACCATGGAAAAAGTGTATTACGTATTTTGGTTCAAACCAAACATGATGAAGCATACAACTTCGCCATTAATATAAATGAAGAGCATGAAAAAATATTCATGGAAGAAGAGATTAAATGGCTAGTAATAATGGGATCATCTATTCATGGACAAAATTTTGTTGAAGAATTTGGCGGTTATTGGCCCGAATATAATTTATATACCGAAGAATATATCCCCGGTGAAACACTCCATCAATATCTCGAAAGAAATAGAAGTGAAATTGAGGAAAATTTAGCTCCAGATCGTTGGCAAATGCGTTGGCTTCATTTTATATGGAGTGGTGCAGCTGCTTACATCAATTTCTGGTGGCGTTCTGATAAAAAGGTTAGAATTGGTGATCCTTCTCCAAAAAACTTGATTATTCCTGAACATGATTACGCATCCGGAACGAGATTGATTTCGATTTCTAATCGAAATAATACAACGGGAATTGCAAATCTACTTTTTAGTATCTATGGTGAATTTATTGAAGACACAGAAAATCAATACCCCGGTTTAAAACGAATGGCTGATTGGGAATTAATTTTCTCAGTGATATTGCAAGTAGCAAAAGTCAAATATGGAATACCTATAATTGCACAATTTAAAGAAGAGGTAAACAAAGACAAGATTAAACTCAAGAAAGCCAAGGAATTTGGTTTAAGTATTGATCGAATTGATGATTTTGTCGATGAAGTGAATAATGATGGAGTGTTAACCAAACGAATGGTTTTCGCCGCATTGCGATACGAGCGGTGGCTTGATCTAAACCAAAATGCAACATTACAAGCACGGACAACTATATTGCAGGAATTGTACCAGGATTATAACCTTGGTGACCTATTATTAGAATATCCTGAAACTCGGGTAAGATTTTTTCTTATGACCTGCTTGAAGGATTCACGCCAGGAACTAAAGGATTTATTATGGGAATTACTGCGCGATTTGCGTGCCAGAAAAGTAACCGAAGATGATTTGCAGAATAGACTTCATCATATCCATGAAAATTTAAAAGTAAACGATGAAGAACAACATTTTCTTACTCACCTAGTGTTTAAGCATCTGGCAGCTGCAGATTTTATTGAGCTAGTAACAATGGATGAAGGAGAACATGGCCGTATTGATTTAGTTATGTTGTGTGAGGATAATGACGGCAATGGTTATAGAATAAGACCCCCTTTTCACCCTAAGGAGATCGCCCGTTTCCATTCCTTATTAATTAAATCAAACCTTGAGCCTGTATTTCAGGGAAATCATGAATTCTTGCTGATATTTGACATGAAAGATCGACTAGTTGGAGGCGTTTACTGGAAAGAATCAGAAAAAACTAATATTGTTCATTTTGAGTGGATTGTTATTCGCTCAAAATATAGAAATAAACATTTAAGTAACCGGCTTATGGATGAACTAATGAGCAGGTTAAGGAACAAAGGTGTTCATTACATTATAGTTGGTTTCTTCCAAGAAGAATTTTTCTATAAGCACGGTTTCATAATTGATAAAAATTTTGGTGGGTTAGTTAAAGATATCCAGCAGAATGTTCAAGTAAATTCACTAATATAACATAAAATAAATTATCACCCCGGTCACAGAGACATAAAGCCATAGTGGTAAAGTGATCCTGGCAATTTTTCTATGTATACCAATATGATTATTCCATCCGCGATATAAGGTGATAAGTGCTAAGGGCACTATGATAGCAGCTAACAGAATGTGGGATATTAAAATGAAGTAATATAATGTTGTCCAATCACCTGTATACAACTTCGGGCCACTTTTAAACCAATGGTAGATAACGTAACTAATTAAAAATGCCGTTGATGTACCGAAAGCTGACAACATAACATTTTTATGCTGCTGCCGCTTCTTTAGTCTAATTAAAATGTATCCAACAATTAATAGAACAGTAGTTATTCCATTTAGAGTTGCATTTATAATGGGCAGAACAGAAACATCTAGAGATCCTTCAATTCCTGCTGGTCTTGGACCAAGAATTAAAAACGCTACTGCACCTGATATTATAACAGAAATTATATAAATTATTCTCAGCCAAAAATTATCAGTTTTTGCGGCAAACATATTAACGTATATCATTTATTAAAGATTGAATATCACGCATCAAAATTTCATGTTCTGCCGGCTCTGTTCCAGAATAATAACCACGAAGATTTCCTTCATGATCAACCAAAGCAAAACGTGTACTATGAAAAACAATTTCTTCTGTATCACCCATTTTAAATCCATCTGCTATTAATTCCTGAATCTGGTCATATTTACCAGTCACAAAAGACCAGGAACTATCATCCACATCGAATCGTTGCGCATATTTTTTTAGCACTTCCGGTGTATCATAGTCCGGGTTAACAGTAAAGGAAACAAATTTTAGTTTATCAATTTCGAGTAAATCATGTTGGACCATACTCATTCTTTCTGTCATAATTGGACAAGGGCCAGAACATGTCGTGAAAATAAAATCTGCTAACCATACATTGCCTTGTACATTTTCAAGAGTAAACTGTTTACTGTTTTGGTCAACCAAATCAAATTCTGGTATCTTACTAATAATTGGTAGTTGTTCTTCCACACCATCAGGTTGCATAACTGCTATTAAAGCTATTATTATCACTAAAACAATTACATAAACCCATGGTCTAATAAACATATTCAAATTCCTTTATCAATGATAATGATCACTATCAATAATGGTAGATAAAGAACAGACGCTTTAAGTATTCGGGAAGCATTCTTGGACGATTTTTCCTTCAACATGGGAATTGCAGATAAAAAATACCCCAGTGTTAATATTGTTGTACCAAATAGATAAATGTTACCACTCATACCTATGATAAATGGTAACAAACATACTGGAAATAAAAGGGTAAGATGCCAAAATATCTGACGGATTGTCCGTGAACCATTAGGTTCAATTACCGGTAGCATTTTAAAACCTGCTTTTTCATATTCATCTTTACACATCCAAGCGATCGCAAAAAAATGTGGATGCTGCCATAAGTAGAGAATGGCAAATAAAATCCACGCGCCTGTATCAACATTACCCGTCGCAGCCACCCAGCCGCCTAGCGGAGGTAATGCACCCGGGATTGATCCTAATGATGTGTTCAACCAGGTTAATTTTTTCATAGGAGTGTAGATTAAGACATACATAAAAGCGGTTAATAATGATAAAAAGCCAGTAAGGGTATTTATCTTCATAACTAAAATTATACTTCCGATAATTACAGCAGTTATACCATAAAATAATGCACTCTGAGGCTGTAAGACGCCAGCCGGTATGGGGCGTTTACACGTACGTTCCATAAGCTTATCTTGGTCACGTTCCAAATATTGATTTAACGCACTCGCACCCCCTGCTGATAAGCCAGTTCCCAATAATGTCCATGTCAGCCTGATCCATGATATTGCGCCCTCATTACCCAGATAATAACCTAAAAGAGTGGTTATGAGTACCATGATCAAAATACTTGGTTTTAGAAGCTCTAAATAGGCCCGAGTTATTAATAAAATATTGTTAAACCGTTTATTCATCAAATTAAATCTACCATGATAGTTTTACAGGTGACACCCGTAAAATCAACAGAGTACTTACGCCAAGAATTACTGCGCCGTTGACAACATGGATACTGGTTATAAATGGTTCCTTGATTGACCATATTGTAAAAGCACCTAATATGATTTGAATAATTAGAAGTGTGATTAAAAATCCTATTGATCGATATAATCTTTCATTACTGATTTTTGATTGAATAATCTTCAATGTTAGCCACCCAATTGAAATAGCTACAGCTAACGCACCCATGCGATGTAAATAATGAATAATAATCTGACTCAATGTAACAAATGGTAATCCCGATTCAAATTGCATCGATTGAATTGAATTTAGCATTTCTTGATTAAAAGCTGGGATTATATATCCACCAGATAACGGAAAATCAGGAATTGCCAATCCAGACTGCGTGTGCCGCATTAGCGCTCCAATAATTAATTGTATAAATACAAAACCTGCAACTAAGTATGCCGGGAATCTCAGCCCTTTGTGATCAATACTGTCATTTGGATTTCGATTTGCCCTTTCCTTTGATAATCCATAGGCAATTAAAACCGTAACAATTAGAAATATTTGGGCTAGGATAGCATGGATTACAGAAACAGGTGTCGGTAAAAATAATAGTACGGTCAATCCACCAAAAAGTCCTTGTATGATAACCAAACCAAGGGCAAAAAAAGCTGTCTTTTTTAACCAAAGTCTATCATCAGTATGATATATAGCAAATGCTAAAATTAGGGTCATAAGACCGATAACAGTTGCTATCATACGGTGACCATGTTCGTAAAAAATGCCACCAATCATATCGTTAAGAGGGAAAGAAAACATCTGGTAACCATAGGATGTGGGCCAATCTGGTACCGATAAACCAACCTCATGGCTTTTTACCAAGGCACCAGCAAAAATTAATAACAGAGTTGAAATCACTAATAATTTGGATAAGCGACGTACCCAAATGGTGGCAAATTTATTGCTGTAACTAATTTCCCCCATTTAATATTATAGTCGTCTTTATTATATAGAAAAATGCACTAGCATTAAATGCTATTAATAGAGTACTATTTACCAGTCTTCCTCATCGCCCCACTCATCTTCTTCACCTTCTTCTTCGAGATATTGAGCCTGTAATTCTAACCAGGTATTATAATCATCTTCTGTATCTATGGTTAGGTACCCCCGCATTCGATAATGCCCGAGACCGCACAACTGTGCACAGGCTATTTCTAATCCTTTGCCTTCTCGGGGTGTTCCAACCATTTTCTGCAAGAAATCTTCTGAGGTCATATTTGCTTCAAAATGAACGGGAATGCTCATGCCGGGAATAGCATCCTGGCCCACCCGGAGCTCTGGAAGTTTAAAACTGTGTATTACATCCTTAGTTGTAAGATCAATACGGATTTTCTTATTGACTGGTATATGCATTTGATTAATTGTATAAAAGTCATCATCTGCACCTGGACTAGAACGGTCCAACCCAATAGGATTATTGACCTCATCCACCAATTCTGGTGCCGAATTACCAAATATTCCATCTGGACCAGGGTAGTGGATATTCCAAGCATATTGTTGCGCGACAACACGAAAATGAACTGCGCCATCACTTGATGATGGTACATCATTTATACGATTTGCCCATATTGGGAAAGCAAAACCGATTAATAATACAATTTCTATTACAGCGACAGCAACTTCAAGAACAGAAGATAGATGGGACTTTACACCGATATAATCGGCATCAGGATTTTTTGATGCCCTAAACTTTACTAGTGATATAATAAAAAAGGTACCCCAACCCACAAATAACGCTAACATTAGCCAGTGTGATAAAACAATAATTTCATCAATACCTGGACCAGCTTCTGAAAGACTAATTGGTAATCCATAATCCTGAAGAAATTTTAACATAGCTTACCTATTCTCCATTATAATATGTTTTTTTCCTTTATGCGATACGTTTTTGACCTTTTGTAAAATGATATAGTTGTGAAAACAATAAGTGATAACATACTCGCTGTAAACGCCAGTAAAACGAGAATGGCCATATTCAACCCCTGCGTAGCCGGGGCATCGGGGACTCCATAACAGGTCGCACATGCTGTTACAATATTTGGATAACCAATAATTATAATTAGAAATATTAATCTAATAAAATTAATCATATGGTTTTGAATTTCTGAATTATACGAAAAAAATAGGTAATTAAAACACCTCCAAAAATAAAAGAAAATAAAGAAAATATCACTGATACTGATCCTTGATGGGAAGGTGTAATTAATTCAAATATACCATATCCAATAGTTAGCAGTATAGCTAATCCAATGAAAAATAAATGGAATGCTTTAAGGGATATCATCCTAGTTGAGCCTGATCAATAAATGATGCCATTGGTATAAACATTAGTACAAAAAAGAACCCAGCGGTAAGCATTAATATCCAAGTAATTAATGCTTTCTCAGATATTAAATGCATGAAATAACCAGCCACCAATGATCCTTTAACAGAAGCAATAGTCAAGGCAAGAAGAATTGCTTCACCTGTACTTAGATCCAGGTAAGATGCTGCAACGGTTATTATAGTTAAAACTGCTAATGCGGCAAATATTGTCATATAAACTTTAATATGGCGTTGAATATCTATAATATCGTGGTCACTACTCATGAATCATGCCTCCTATAATAAGTAAAGGATTGGAAAAAGGAAAATCCATACTAAATCAACAAAATGCCAGTACAGACCCGCAATCTCAATCCGATTGGTAAATTGTTCTGGTTTTGAATTCCACATTTTACTACCTGGAATCCAAAAATAATAAAGAACAATCATGCCCCCAATAATATGCAATCCATGGAGTCCGGTAAGCGCAAAGTAGATTGCATAGAATGTATTGGTACTTGGATAGATATGGTGATCAAACTTCGAAGTATATTCTATATATTTTATTATCAGAAATCCCAAAGCACATAATAACGTTAACCCCATATAAAGTTTGTATTTTTTGAACTCATTTAATTTAAGCGAAGCCCAGGACATTATCATGGTAACACTGGATGAAATCAAAATCAGGGTATTAAATGTGGCCAAGGGGATATTCAGTTCCAGGCCCCACTCGTGAAACGCACCTACTGGTGCTCCAAACCGTAAAAATATATAAGCGGAAAAAAGACCACCAAAAAGCATTACTTCAGATGCTAAGAATAGCCAAATACCTAATTTCGCATTAAATAACCCTGTATCAGGCCTTTCTTCTACCGTATAGGGAATTTCCATGATTCTTCTTTATCCTTTTTTAGGTTCTGTTTGCGGTGTGAAATCCCTTTTACGACCCGGCAAACTATATTCATAAGCTACCCGGTGCACTTCCGGTATCTTTTCGAAATTAACGTGAGGCAGTGGTGGCGAAGGCGCTGACCATTCTAATGTGGTGGCGTCCCAAGGGTTATTCTTAACCTTTTCGCCGCGTTTTAAACTGTAAAAAACATTAAAAATAAATGGCAGTTGAGCAAGGCCAAGTAACCATGCAGAAATTGACATAAATTCATTCCAATGCAATACACCGGAAGCATGGGCATACTCTAGTCCACCATCCCAAAGTCGTCGTGATACACCAGCAAGCCCTTGAATGAACATTGGCATAAATATACCATTCATAAATATCAAGGAAGGCCAAAAATGTAACTTACCTAATAGCTCACTCATTTTTCTACCAGTAATTTTTGGGTACCAGTAATAAATACCAGCAAACAAACCGA
>JBJKZU010000088.1:0-17936 GCA_045569095.1 Fidelibacterota bacterium | reverse complement strand
GTGGCAAAAATATTGAAAGAAAGTGTACGTAACATTGATATCTGCGCTCGCTACGGAGGGGAGGAATTTGCAATTGTTTTGGTGAATACCGATATTGAAAATGCCCGTCCGGTAGCAGAAAGGATAATTGAAAAAGTTGCAGAATATCATTTTAATAAGGATGGGGTTGAGGAACATATGACAATTAGTGCTGGAATGTCAGAATACCCTAAAAACTCAACGGATGGTAAAGCTTTAATTGCCCATGCAGATTTAGCTATGTACGAAGTAAAAAAGAATGGTGGCAATGGAGTAATAGCACATGGCGATTATAATTAAATATGATTTTATTCCTCTAATTGTGTAAAATATTCAACATTATGATAATCAGACACAATTTTAAATTATTGATACTTTGTGCAATTTTTCTTCTAGCTGGTTGCGCTGATAAACCACCTGTCATTCCCGAGGTTTTAGAGCCAGTTAAACGTGAAGTTTTAGCACCTGAACCAAAAGAAAATCCGCAAGCTATAGCTCATTTTATGGATGGTCAACTCTTCATGGCCCAGGGTAATTATTCCATGGCTATTTTAGAACTTCAGGATGCAATGGAACTTGATCCAAAGGCTGCCGCAATTACTGTGTCAATGGCAGAATGTTACTGGAAACTGGGTAAAGTGGATAAATCAGAAGACCTATTATTGAATGCTATTAAGCTTGAACCAGATGATATTGAAGCCAGGGAAATGCTAGCTAACCAATATATCTACCGTAATCAACAGAATAAGGCTATTGAACAATTTTCAATATTGGTGAATCTTGTACCTGAAGGTGATGCTAAATATATAATAGCATTAGCAAAACTTACATTAGCACAGAATAAAATCAATGAAGCGATCGCTTATTTTATAAAAGCCTACGAAATAGATCAGAACCGGATTGATATACTAGAAGAAGCTGCAAATTTATCTTTACGTTCACGGCAGTTAGATCAAGCCCGCGATTTATATAAAAGACTGATAAGTATCGATAAAAACAACGCTTATTATTTATCTACTTACATTGATCTAATGGTGATGCGAGGTGATTATGATAATGGTGTAATTGCGTTGGAATCACTGGTTGATCTTGAAGGAGAAACTACTGAACGATTATCACAACTCGGTATTTTATATTATAAATTAGGCAATTCATTAAAAGCGAAACCATTGTTTGAGAAACTTGTGGAAATGCGTGACACTGACGCGACAGTACTGCACTTTCTTTCCAATATATACCTTGAGCAAAATAAACTAGATTCAGCTATCGTAATCGCTTACCAAATAATGGATCTTTTTCCATCTGATCCACGAGGTTATCTTGATGCAGCTTTGGTGGAATTGAATAGAGAAAATCCAAGTGGTGCAATCGATATTTTAGATCCAGTAAGTGAAAAGTTTCCGAAAGAATTTTCTGTCCAATATTTACTGGGCAGTAGTTACCAGCAGTTGGAAGAATATGATAAAGCCACCAAATTATTAAGAAGATCACTTACAATTTATCCTGATTCAAGGGGCGCACGCCATACTTTGGCAATCGCAAGCGATGCAATGCAATATTGGAGTGAATCGGATTCTCTATATGAAGGATTGATTGCATCTGATACAAATGATGTTCAAGCTCTTAATAATTATTCATACAGTTTAGTAGAGCGGAATATCCAATTAGAAAAATCGCTGGAAATGGCCAAAAAAGCAATTGAATTGGAGCCCGATAATGCGGCCTATCTAGATACGATTGGCTGGATCTACTTTAAACTAAATAATGTACAAAAAGCATTATACTACATTCGCAGGTCAATTGAATTGGAGGATAAAAATTCGGTGGTACTGGAACATTTGGGAGATGTGTTAATTGCTACTGAACAACCGGACGAAGCTAGAACAATTTATCTTAGAGCCTTGGATTTAGATAAGGATAATGATGCATTAAAACAAAAAGCAGGAGTAATTACTGATTAAATATTGGTTTCTTTCATTTATTTTTCTTTTCAGCTGCAGCAAAATAAATAATGATTTGCCAGATATACTAACACCCACAAAACCAAGTATGACCATGGACAAATTAGTATCTATTTATGGTCAAGTGCGGGGTGTAGGGATGTTGACTATTAAAGGGAAACGATCTGGAAAATTTAATTTTACATTCACCTCTGATAGTCATAATACCTTTTTACAATTTCGAGATATGTTAGGTCGTAAAACCTTGTTCATGAGAATAAATAATTCATCCTTGAGTGCTTGGGATATGATTCAAAATGAAAAATATTCAGAAATAGCACTGGTAGTACTTTTTCCATTCCTTGAATTTCTTGATCCAGACGGTTTGACAAAGGTACTTTGGGGCATTGTCCCTGATATTGATATGGATAAAAGTACAATATTCGAATTTGAAAGTAGTAATACCAATATCCATTTTGAATCCGAGCGAGATCGTGTGGGCTCTTTAACTCGAAAAATTACTTTTTCACATGGCATCAACTCTGATAATTATGAAGTGATTATAACACAGCGAGAATTCGGTACGAGTTATCCTCATTTGGTACGAGTTATCCCGGAAACCGTACCATTTGTTAATCCATAATAGTTAAATGAGCAATACTATTTCAATTATCATACCCGTTTACAATGAAAAGGAATCATTGGAAGAACTTTACGGTGAAATCCGAGCTGCCATTGGATCATTTTCTAATAGAGAAGTTTTATTTATCGATGATGGCAGTACAGATGGAACAACAGAGTTACTCCAAACAATGGCAGAAGAATACCCTGATGTAACTCTAATCCAATTTTATCGCAATTATGGTAAAGCTGCTGCTTTAGCTGAAGGTTTCAACCATGCTACCGGAGATTACATCGTAACCATGGATGCTGATTTGCAAGATGATCCATCGGAAATAAAAAATTTAGTTGAAAAGCTGGATGAAGGATACGACTTAATATCGGGTTGGAAAAGAGTAAGACTTGATCCATGGACCAAGCGTTGGCCCTCCAAATTCTTTAATTTGGTCACCCGGCTAATGACAGGAGTAAAAATACATGATTTTAATTGCGGATTAAAAATTTATAGACGAGCTGTTATAAAGGCTGTAGAAATTTACGGTGGTCGTCATCGTTATATACCCGCATTAGCGGGACAAAAAAATTTCAAAGTAGATGAAATTGAGGTAAAACATCGCCCAAGAAAATTTGGTATCACAAAATATGGTGGATCACGTCTATTACATGGTTTTTTTGATCTCGTATCCATTCTTTTTATTGATCGTTTTGACCAAAGGCCTTTACACCTTTTTGGATTTTTTGGGTTGTTGAGTTTCATAATTGGTCTTATGATTGAGATTCATGTTGTTTATCTTAAATATGGGTTAGGTGAACCATTTCAAAAACACATGGCACTTTTGGTCTTCGGTGTAATGATCATCGTAATTGGTATACAATTTTTTTCTATCGGTCTTCTTGGGGAAATGCATACCCGTAGCAACCAAAAGAATGATAATAGAGTACAACAGGTTATTAGATAATTCATATATAAAAGGTTCATTTACACCAAAACAAATTTTCATATTTATGAGAATTTTACTTAAAAAGTATTAGAAGAAATCAAAATGATCCTACCACTGTGAAAATTGTAATAGTTGGTGTGTTCCCGCCATTTCGTGGTGGTATAGCTAATTTTTACGAAACGCTTGCAAAAAGGTTATCAAATAATCATGAAGTAGTTACAATTAATTTCACAACACAATACCCTAATATATTATTTCCCGGTAAATCACAATTCATTAAATCAAAATCTTCAAAAAAATTTGAATCAGACAGAATTCTAAGTTCGGTTAATCCACTATCATGGCAGGGAACAGCGAATAGAATCATTGAAATAAACCCCGACCTTATTATTTTTAAATACTGGATGCCTTTTTTTGCCCCATCCTTTGGCACAATAATTAAAAAGGTAAAGAGAAATCTCAATACAAAAGCATTGGTCATATGTGATAATATTATTCCGCACGAAGGCCGTCCACTTGATAAACTGCTTACAAAGTACTTTTTTAATAATATCGATTATTTTATCGTTATGTCCAGATCTGTTGAAGCAGATCTACTTTCACTTTATCCAGGTGCCGACTCTTTGTACACACCTCATCCTTTATACGATATATTTGGTGCAACTATTAAGAAGGAAACAGCAAAAATTTCACTGGGAATCACGGAACGGAAAGTGTTGCTCTATTTTGGGCTTATACGACCCTATAAAGGATTGGATCTATTAATTAAAGCAGCGAAACTACTTGATAAAAATTTGGATAATTATAAAATATTAGCTGTCGGGGATTGCTATGAAAATCCAGAACCATATTCTGATCTTGTCAAGGAAAATGGTGTTAGTGATGTATTTGATTTACGGATGGAGTTTGTCCCTAACGATAAGGTGAATCTATATTTTTCTGCTGCCGATGTTGTAGTTCTACCCTATAAATCTGCAACCCAAAGTGGTGTTGTTCCGATAGCCTATCATTTCAATAAACCCGTAGTTGTCACCGATGTGGGGGGATTAAGTGAAATCGTAAACAATAGTAAAACTGGTTATGTTGTGCAACCTGACGCCGAAAGTATTGCTAATGGGATTTTGCAATTTTATGATGATTGTGAAAGAGTAGACTTTGCTGCTCAGATTGAATCCTACAAACAGCGTTTTACCTGGAACGAATTCATTCATCAACTTGAAAATATCATCAGTTAATGGAAAAAAAACCATCTGTAACTGTTATTGTACTTAATTGGAATCGTAAGGATCTAACGATTGAATGTCTAGAATCACTAAAGAAGGTGAATTATTCAAATTTTAATATTTTGGTAGTTGATAATGGTTCAACCGATGGATCAGTAGAACTGTTAAAAGAAAAATTTCCAGAAGTTTCCATTTTAGTTCTAGAAAAAAACTTGGGATATGCCGGTGGAAATAACCGCGGATTCAATTCGCTTAAACCTAATCAGCCCGAATTCGTAATTTTTCTAAATAATGATACAATTGTTGATGAAAACTTTATCAAACCTTTGGTGAAACAGTTATTGACCCACAAGAAGGCTGTTCAGACTGTGCCAAAAATATATTACGAAAATGATCCGAAATTGATATGGTACGCCGGTGGTACTGTTAATTTATGGACAGGATCAATATATCACTTGGGGATTCGTCAATATGATGGTCCGGCCTACAGTAAAACACGTAAAACAAAATATGCGACTGGCTGTTGTTTTTGTATGCGTTATGAGGAATTTAAAGAGTTTGGCGGGTTTGATGAAACCTTTCCTATGTATTCAGAGGATGTGGACCTTTCCTTATGGATAAGAGCAGCAGGTAAACAGGTTTGGTTTGTGCCTGATTCAAAAATATGGCATAAAGTTTCCGCATCCCTCGGCGGTGCGTTTTCGTTTGGTAAGATAGTTCGTAAAGCAAGAGGTATATTTCTTCTTATTAAAAAACATGCTAATCTATTTCAATGGCTATCCTTGATAGTATTATTGCCTATTCAGTTAATTATAGTATTGCTAAAGTTGATATTTAAGGTTGGACGATAACTTACCTATTTTCATTAATATTAAATGAAAGAGAAGCTTAAGACAATTCTATTTAAACTCGGTTTAGATAATACAATTCGGTATATATATCGCTTATTCTTTTGGCGAAAACGGTTGTTTATAAAGTATCCACCATACGGAAAGAAGAAGCATAATTATGTAATTTCAAGATTAGATCCAATACGCTATGAGGCCATTGCGCTAGCATTGCATAGGATTGAAAATGAGAATATACTGGGATCTATCGCAGAGTTAGGAGTTTACCGGGGTGAAACAAGTAAATTCCTAAAAAGATTTTCCTCTAACAAAAAAATTATTCTTTTCGATACATTTGAAGGATTTCCAGAAAAAGATTTAGAAGTGGATAAAGATTATCGTTTCAATAATACAAGTCTTGAATATGTGAAAAATAATATTAGTGATATCAGAAATATTGAATTCCGGGTTGGTTATTTCCCTGATTCAGCCAAAGGATTGGAACATGAAAAGTTTTGTTTTGTTTTAATTGATATGGATCTATACAAACCAACATTAGAGGGATTAAACTATTTTTATCCTAAGATATCAAGGGGCGGATACTTATTTGTCCATGATTATAATAGTCCAGAATCGAATTATGCAGTTTCAAGGGCAGTTAACAAGTTTATGCAGGATAAACCTGAATTAATTGTCGAAATACCGGATGTTTGGGGAACTGCTTTGTTTAGAAAAATATAGTGATTATATATTCCATATCCATTAAGAGTAACTGTAGCCAGTTAAGAGGATATGGGACCTTTTATTTAATTAAAAATATTTACGTATAAGTCTTATTGCTCTACTATAACTAAACAAAGGATTTAATAATTTATTAATTTTCTTAAACTTATTAATTCTATTTTGAAAAATATCATTTTCTTCCACAATTTTATTTAATAGAGAAGTTTTTGTAATATTATATAATTTTATATCAAGCTGATTATGCTCCTTTATGAAAGATATTACAGTTGGATCAACTGCATCATAATTAGGTTTGTTCTTCGTGCGATTTGCAATTGAATAATAAGGCATGTGCCATCCTAGCATATTTTTTAAAATCAAAATAGTTTCATCAAACATTTCAGTTATTCCAAGAAACAAAAAATCATTTGCTATATTTTCTTTAGCCAAAGAAAAAAGTTCTTCAGATTTAATTATAGGATTATCGATGTTACCTGTTTTACCAGATATTAATTGAGTTTGTCCATTAATTAGAAATGGATTTACCCCACTTTGAACATAGTCATATATGGTCATTTGATTATTAGAAGTACTTAGATTCTGTGGATTATTTTTCTGACTTAAAACATAATAGTATGTTGAAAGAACACGGTTTATTGGATCCCGAATTATTGCAAAATATTTTGCTCTTCTATGAAAATGATTATGTATTCCATATTTTAAATGACCTTGAATTAATTTTAATTGATTTATTTGTGAAGTGGATACTTCTTTAAGTATATCTTCGGATTCATCTAATTTTGGAATCATTAATATTTTTTCTGCTTGATATTGGCGTTGAATTATATCCCTTAAAGTTGTCCCACCAGTTTTCGGTATGTGTAGGTGGATAAAAAGGTCTTTCATAATATTCATTATTAATTATAGCTATGAGTGTGGTAATACATTTAGAATTTAGATTAAGTTTAAATTACTGTAATTAAATAATATTTGATTTACTATTTAGAAAAATGACAAATTATTTTAAAAATAAAATTGATAAAGATTACGCTAATAACCCAGCTACCAAAATAAGGTGGGATAAAACATTAGAGTTTATGGGTAGTGGGAAAAATATTAAAAGTGCATTAGATATTGGCGATCGTACCGGTTTGACCGAAATGATGGAAGATAAATATGGTGTCAAATTTGATAATACTAAAGGGGATCTTGATAAAATAGAATTAAAGGGTAAATATGACCTGGTTACATCATTCGAAGTATTAGAACATTTATTTAACCCCTTGTTTAATCTTGAGCAGATAAATAATATTTTAAATCAAAATGGTCTTCTTATTCTATCCACGCCGCTGGCAAAACCGGGTTTCTTATGGGCAAAAAAACACTTCCATGAAATGTCCAGAAGATCAATTTATGCATTGTTTGAATCTGCTGGATTTAAAATTATGCGGCACGGATATTTTAGGGTTCACCCATTTTTATTTTACACCAGCGGCATACGTCCTATGATGCGATTATTTTTCGATAAAATTCAGATTTATGAATTAGTAGACGTTAATTCATTAAGTGATGATAGATAATTTCTTTCTTTTAGTATAACTTTATTTCTTATAAAAATGTTTTTTTAATTATATAAAGTTGTAACCTTTTAGGTATATCCTATGTATTCAAAGTAATTAGAGAATTATATTAATCATTTGGTGGGATTATTCTTTTTTTCAGCAATAACTAATAATAGACCACCAAACTTGTCTTCTAAAGGTTTTAGTAGAAAATTGATTATTCTATAAATTTGTAATTTGAAAAATATTTTATTTATTATTTTGATCACTTTATTATAGATATTTATTATGGTGTTTTCACTATCAATACTTAAAAGTTCAAAAATTGTTATTCCATACATAGAAAAAAAACGTTTACTTATAATCACATGAAAATCTTTGTGTTGATTACAATATTCATTCAATTCACTTTTGGAAAATGCTTCCTGCCATCCAAATGATTGAATTGTTCCAATTTTCTTATGTCTAATTGTGTTATAGTGAGGTTTTGCAGGTACAATAATGGCAACTTTATCCTTAGATACTTCAAAATGATTTTCTATTGCCTTTTTCCTTAATTTGCTTGAAAAGTGTTCTACGACTCCTGATGAAAAGACAATATCGTATTTTTTATTCGTTTTAATATTAAGTAAGTCCCCATCCATATAATGAACATTATGAATATCTTGAAAAAGATTTTTTGCGCGTGCTAAAGCTTCCTTAGAAAAATCCATTAAGGTGATTGTATTGGGATTGTATTTACTCATCAAGTAGCTTAAAACACCTCGACCACAACCCATTTCAATAACATCACTATCCTTTGGATTGATTTCATTAATTAGATAATTAAATATCATTTTATCTGTATGAGAAATTTGTACTTTTTTCGAATCTTGGCCCCATGTTTTATCCCAAACGTGCTTTTCTGGACGAATGCTCATTATATATCCTTTTTTAAAATTGAATTAATACAATCATAGTAAATAGTACTTAATATTCTCCAATCATAGTTTTTCGCTAGTTTTTTCATAAAATCTGAAGATCGTGGTTTATTCACTTGATTGACTATCTCAAAAATAAATTTATCTGTATCGGATGCAATGGATACATATTCAGAGAATTCGCTCAAACTAGGATTGAAATTAGTTAGTACACAGTTTTTACCTGCTGCAGCGTATTCAAACAATTTATTTGGTAGAACTGATTCAGTTAGTCTGTTTTTTATAAAAGGGATTATACACACATCTGCCTTTGAAAGATAATTTGGTATTTCCATGTGAGGTATGGAAGGAAAATGAAATATATTTTCAATAGATTTTAATAATGACATTTTAACTTCAACACCTGTGCTTATTGGTCCCACCAATAAAAAATTGTATCCTGTCTTTTTTGCTGCGGCTTTGATTAATTGAAAGTTAAACCATTCTGAAATAGCACCAATGTACATGATGATTGGTTGTTTAATTTTTTTTAGAGTTTGTGGTGTTGTTACTGATTTTTGAAATAATTCATAGTCTACACCATTTGCAATAATTCCAACTTCGGATCTAAAGTTTTCAGGAATAAAATTAATGTAACTAGTATGTGGTATAATAATTTTGTCAGCAAGATTTAATGTTTCCAAGAAATAATATTTTGTGTACTCAGGCGACCCAGGAAAAGCTAACGGATTATCATTGCAGTCGTAGATAATTGGTACGTTTGGGTTATTTTCTTTTAAACGTCTAATTGTTTTTGCCCAGAAAACATTTGATGTAATGATAATATCAGTCTTATAAAATTTCCTGGAAAAATATATTTTGAACCATAACCCCGCCAAAGCGTTAATTATTGTGCGAATGAAAGAAAAGCTAAGGATCAAATTAATAATGACCCCACTAACAGTGCGAATTTGTGGGATAGTAACTGCCTTAACATGATCAAAATTTCGGGAGCAATAATGATTAGGAAGTGCTTTTGAGATTGGTTCAAAAAAATAAATAGAGCTGGATTCTGGAAACCGAGAAAGAATTTGTTGCTTTCTCGTTTTAAGATAATCCCATTTTATTTCTGAAAACCAAATAATATTCATTTTATTGTTACGGTGAATCTTTTTGGGGTTGATCCCCTAATACATAGTTTAATTTACATAGCTATATTTAATTTAACTGAAAGGATTTAATGAAACGGGCATGAAACTACCGCAGAAAATTGCGAAGGAAGCAACTATTTCTTTTATTAGTATGGGTTTTGGCGCGGGAGTTAGATACCTATTTGTACTTATACTGGCAAGATGGGTAGGGCCAGCATATCTCGGAGTTTTCTCCTTAGCGAACGCCTTAATGAGATTTGCAGAAGTAATAGGAAAAGCGGGCCTGGATAATGGTGTTTTGAAATATGTCTCTGAAAATCTTGGAAAAAATAAGGTTGAAGAGGCCAGAAATATTATCAGGTCATCTATTAAAATGGGATTCATTTTATCAATGGTTGCAACCGCAACATTGATTATTTTATCAAAATGGTTGGCTATTGATATTTTTTCTGGTGGTCAATTACTGCGACAAGTATTGATATGTAATGCTATTGGTTTGCCTTTTTCGGTGACCATGCTCATAATTGCCAGCGCAACTCAGGCATTTAAACTTTTAAAATATAATGCGCTGGTGATAAATATTGCAGTTCCAATCTTGAATCTTATCGCCATGCTGATTGGTTTGCAGATTTCAAATCAAGTTGCAATCACTATTCCAATTCTATTTTCTTCAATCTTTGGGTTTGGATTTATCTTTTATTTCTTACAGCGTTTTGTAACAATCAATTTGAACGATGTAAAAACGTCCGTATTTAGAGCAGATCTGTTAAACTTTTCCTATCCGCTGATGTTTGTCACCATTATTGGTACTGCGATGCATTGGATGGATATTTATATGCTAGGTTACTTCTTTGATAATACGACAGTTGGTTTATATCATCCTTCTGCCAGAACAGCGGGTCTTTTGCGCATGATCCTTATGGCATTTATGGGGATATTTGCACCCATTTTAGCAGATTTATTTGCTAAAAAGGATCAAAGCGGCATGGTACATTTATATCAATTAGTTATACGCTGGATAATGACGATTGCAATCCCTTTATACCTATTGATTATTGTATTTCCAACAAAAGTAATGTTATTGTTTGGACCCCAATATCAAGAAGGCCATATGATATTAGCTATTTTAACAACAGCTGTTTTAATTCAATCATTTATTGGACCTGGTGGACCAACACTTACTATGACTGGGTTTCCGAAAATAAATTTTATGAACTCGATAGCTGTCCTTCTTGTAAATCTGATATTTAATATTATTCTTATACCGGCTTATGCGGGTTTTGGCGCCGCCATTGCGACGCTCATTTCGATGAGCTTTTTAGGTTTCTTGAGAACAATTGAAGTTTGGCGCATTTTAAAATTACAGCCTTTGAGTGTAAGGTTATTTAAGCCAGTGATGGCAGGAATATTTACTTGGATTTTACTGACACAGATAAAATTTATAATTATGCCTTTTCATACAGTAATTACACTAGTGACAGCAACCATTGTTATTGTTTTTTCTTTTTTTATTTTACTTTTGTTAATGGGTTTTGATGATGATGATAAACAGGTAGTTTCCGCTTTAAAAGCAACATGGGCCAGCAATTTTCGAAATAGTAAATAAATGCGTAAACAAATAACAGATAAAAAAAACTGGGCAATTATAGGTGGAATAACAATAATTGTATTGATATTGTTTTACCCGATAGTTTTTGAAGGAAAAACGTTTGGATCTCCTGACTCGCTGAACCCTCGAAGTTCTAGTATGATATTGGAGCAAAGCAGAAAAACTGATGGTCAATTTCCATTATGGCAACCTTGGATATTTAGCGGTATGCCAACTGCGGATGCTTTCACATACATTAGTTCTCTATATTTTCCCAATTATGTTCTTAATTTGCTTTTTCAATCGAGTCATCTGAATCAATTATTACATTTAATTTTTACCGGCTTGGGTGGATATGTTTTTTTAAGGTTCCTCGGATTGTCCATAATAGTTGCATTCATGGGTGGTACCGCATTTATGATTACACCTTTCATGATTACCATGATTGTCTTTGGGCACGGCAGTCAGATGATGACAGCGGCTTATTTGCCGTGGATTATGTGGATGACCATAAAAGTCATGAACAAGCCCTCTTTCTGTGGTGTAGGATTACTAGCAGTTCTCATGGGGTTTCAGTTGCAGCGAGCCCATCCCCAGATCGCTTACTATACATGGATGCTGACCGGTGCATACGTTTTGTTCTATCTGCTGTGGGATATCAAAAATACTAAAGAAATGAAAATAAAGTGGCTTGGTCTAAGTGGGTTTTTAGCAGCGTCGCTAATGGGCATTGGAATTGCATTATTGATATATCTGCCATCCATTGAATACACGCCATTTTCTGTTCGTGGCGGAGGTGTTGGGGGTGGCGCCGATTATAATTATGCCACCAGTTGGTCATTTTCACCGAAGGAATTATTAACCTTCATTATTCCATCGGCTTTGGGTTTTGGGGGTCAAACTTATTGGGGTAATATGCCATTTACCGATTACCCAAATTATATGGGTATTGTTATACTAGTGTTGGCTGGGATTGGTTTTACACATCGTAGAGATTCATTAATGTGGTTTCTACTAGGTACGTCCATATTGGCTATCTTTATATCCTTTGGGAAAAATCTGAGCATCATTTATGATTTGTTTTTTAGTTTTTTTCCATACTTTAACAAATTTCGCGTTCCTTCGATGATTTTAATTTTGGTTCAATTCAATACATCCATTATGGCTGCTATAGGACTGAATTATTTATTAACACTTCATAAGCAGATTATACCAAGATGGTTTTGGATCTGTATAGGATTACTAGCATTCTATTTATTAATTTTGACCTTTGGGCAATCATTCCTTCAGCAATTAGTTTCGTCGAGCTTCACCCCACCCCGAACGCAAGACCCTCGGACTATCCAAGCGATCAACTCATTACGATGGGATATGTGGCTCAAGGATGCATGGACAATGGTGTTAATCCTTGCTGCATTTTTTGGATTAACCTGGGCATTCATTAATCAGAAGATTGCTAAAAACGGTTTCACTATTGCTGTTACACTATTGGCCCTAACGGATATAGGTATAGTAGATAGAAAAATTATCCAACCCGATAAACAGTCTGGACGGGCTTCTCAATTAATGAGCAGTTCCATCATTGATAGATATTTCCAACATGACCAAATCACAAAGTTATTGACAGATGATAGTGATAAACCTTTCCGTGTTTACCCCGCGGGATCTCTCTTTAGCGAATCACGTATTCTCGCTTATGGGATTGAGTCAGTTGGTGGTTATCATCCTGCTAAACTTAAGATCTACAATGATTTTTTGCAGAGAACAAACAATGCTGGAACCTTACCTCTAATGCGTATGTTGAACGTCAAATATCTCTTAAGTCCGCAACAAATTAATTTTCCAGGTCTGATACAAATTAGACAGGGGAAGATGAAAACAGGTCGTGGGAATTTGCCTGTTACTTTATACAAATTCGATAATTTCCAGCCTAGGGCATGGTTTGTAGAGAATGTGGAAGTTTATAAGGGGAAAGACTTGCCTTGGAGCACTTTTACTGCCCAATCATTTGATTCTGAGAAAACTGCTTTCGTAAGCCAAACTGATATAGAATCAAATAGATCTTTTAGTCAAGGAAGCGTAACAAATATACAGCATTCATTGCATGAGTTAACAGTCAAAACCGAATCCACAGGTGAAGGTTATTTAGTAATCAGCGAAGTATATTATCCTCTACGCTGGAAAGCAAAGATTGATGGTAAAGAAGTTAATTATTTTGAGACAAATGGAGTGATCAGGGGTTTAATTGTACCTGCAGGAAGCCACGAGGTTAAATTTACTTATGACAGGTCCTCTTTCAGAAAGGGCATCACTATATCCACCTTAGTATTTCTTTTATGCATTGGTATCATTGTTTTCGGTTGGGTTAAATCGCCGGAATTTTGATGGATCCTTTTAAACATACCGGTAATATAAAAGCAGGACTGTTTATTATTGGTTTTGCGCTTATAACCGGGCTGCTGGTATATACCCAACACATAGTGAATGAGTTAAGAGAAGACAATCGTGAGATAGTAAAATTATATGCCGAAATCATTGCAAAAACTGTATCTGACGAAAGTGATGCTAACTTGAATTTTGTGTTTGACGAAATTATTAAGAAAGTACAATTCCCAATTATTTATTCAAGTGTTGAGAATAAACCGATTTATTCAAAAAATATAGTTGGGGAACCGGCAATTCAGAATCTAATTAAAATACAACAAACCATGGATCGGCAGAATGAACCCATAGAGCTACATTTTTCTAATCCAAACACAAGTGAATTAATAGTTATTGGACATTTGCATTATGGTGATTCGAAACAAATCCGAAGATTAATGTGGTTGCCCTATCTCGAGATCGGGGCAGTAGCGTTATTCATATTATTAGGATTTACTGGTTTTACAATTATTAGAAATAGTGAAAAACGAAATATCTGGGTAGGAATGGCACGAGAAACAGCCCATCAATTGGGTACGCCAATTTCGGCCTTAATGGGTTGGATAGAGCGGCTTAAAACAAAGCCAGAAGATGGGGACAAAATCCTGAGTGATATGGATCTCGATTTAAATAGACTACAGCAGGTTAGTGATAGATTTAGTAAAATGGGATCTGAAACAAAACTGGAAGAAATAAATTTATCTGAAATAGTAGAAAAAGTTGTTTCTTATTTGGACCGAAGATTACCATCAATGGGCAAAACTATAGAATTGAGTAATGAGGTTAACTCCGAAATCAATATAAATGCTAATGGTGTTTTAATATCGTGGGCCATTGAAAACGTAATTAAAAACGGGATAGATGCAGTTGACAACAATGGAAAAATTTGTGTTAAAATGAGGAAGAATTCCAATAATGTGGTTATACAGATAGTAGATTCGGGTAAAGGCATTTCTAGGAAAGACTGGCGTAATATTTTTAGACCTGGTTTTAGCAGTAAAGAACAAGGGTGGGGACTGGGTCTGTCACTTACATCGCGGATAATTAAAGAAATACATGGTGGTTCAATTCGGGTAGCCAAATCCAAAATTGGTGACGGCACAACAATAGAGATTACTTTACCACAACCAAATTAATTCTCATCAAAGCAAGACTTGTGATTACTTACAACCGTCGGTAATTTTTTTCCAATAATAAGGAGATATTTTTGGAAATTCTTTACGCTTTTGCTTCCAATCCAGATGCGCCTCAGGGCAGTGGAGGAATTGCTGCTTTCTTCCCTTTTTTTCTGATCATGGTAATAATTTATTTTTTAATGATCCGGCCCCAAACAAAGCGACAGAAAGAGAAGCAAAACATGTTAGGCGCTTTAAAGAAAGGTGATAAAGTGATTACTATAGGTGGTATTCATGGTACAATTGCTGGTATAAAAAATCAGGGAAAAATCCTCGTATTAAAAATTGACAAGAACTTGAACATCAACATCAACCGGTCAGCGATTGCTGGATTAGCAGATAGTGTAACTGAGCAGGATACACAAATAGAGGCTCAAAATTAATGGCTGTTTTGGATGTTGTTCAATATGGTGCTCAGATTTTGCGTAAAGAATGCAAACCAGTCACCGATTATTCTGTTTTACCCAAGATAATTGAGGATATGTTTGACACAATGTATGAGGAAGAAGGGATAGGTTTGGCTGCGAACCAAGTTGGAATAGATATGAATTTGATGATAATTGATGTGTCTCACACTGATGAAGTAGATGAAGCACATATCTTCGTTAATGGGCAAATATTGGAAAGTTTCGGAGAATCAGAAATGGAAGAGGGATGCCTATCAATTCCAGAAATAAGATTGCCTATTAAGCGTCCAGAAAGTATACGATTTAAATATCAACTACCAGACGGGTCGGATCAGACCGAAGAATTCGGTGGATTACTAGCTCGAGCCATTCAACATGAGATTGATCACCTGAAGGGTGTTTTTATCATTGATCGGGTTTCTTCTTTAATGGCTTTACAATATAAAAAAAAGCTAAAAGAGATTAAAATGAACTATAATAAATCGAGAAAAATCCGTAGCAAGAAGGAAAGTTTCGTTCTTTAATCAATATTGTTTACCTAAGACCTTTGATATAACACTAGCGATGGAAACATTAACTGTTTCTATGCAAAAATCAATAAACATGAAACCAAGTAAGTCATGAACCTCGTATTCATGGGTAACCCAGCTTTTGCAATACCTGCGCTAGAAAAATTGGCAGCATCGGATTATCAAATTGTAGCTGTTGTATCTAATCCGCCTCAGAAAATGGGCAGGGGGAAAAAGATGCGCGAAACGGCAATTGCAATTAAAGCTAAAAGTATGGGTCTACATCTTATTCAAGAACAAGATCTAAATAGTAGTCATTTTATAAGGGAGTTAGAGGATTTAGATGCTGATCTATTTGTAGTTGTAGCCTTTCGAATTATACCAAAATCATTGATTACTATTCCTAGACTTGGATCCATCAATTTGCATGGTTCACTATTGCCCGCATACCGTGGTGCGGCACCAATTCAATGGGCTTTGATCAATGGGGATGAGGAAACTGGATTGAGTACATTCTTTATCGCGCCAAAAGTGGATACAGGAGCGGTTATCTGCCAGGATAAGCTACCAATACGTCCCAGTGATAATTATGGTACGCTAAGCGAAAGAATGGGTATTCTTGGGTCTGTTCTATTAGTAGAAACAATTAACCTAATTGAAAGTGGTACTGCCAATGCTATTAAACAAAATGATAACCAAGCAACCTGGGCTCCAAAAATTACAAAAGATATGACAATAATAGATTGGCGTAGACCTGCAAGAGAATTGCATAATCTTGTACGTGGACTTACACCAACACCTAGCGCAGCCACTATAATTAAAGGTAAACGAATAAAAATTCAAGAAACTCGGGTGGATAATAATGACAATGAATCCAACTATTTACCTGGTGAAATTATAGCCATTAATAAGAGTATTGTGACTGTTCATACGGGTAAAGGACATTTGTTGATTCACCGTGTACAATTGGAAGGGAAAAAAACAATGGACATCGGTTCTTTTATGAACGGCTTTCCTCTGAATATTGGTGATAGATTCGGAAATTAATTTTGGATGCACGTTTATTATCATTTGAAATACTATTAGAATTTGAAAAGTCAAATCGCTGGCTAAGAAATGTCCGCAATGATTATTTTGGTATAAAAACCCCTCCCAGATTGGTTCGCGAACGTACCACGGTTTTGACAAATGAAGTGGTTAAATGGCAAAGACTTCTAGATACGATAATTAATACTAACTTACATAAGCCTTCGGTCAAACTGAAATTCCCTGTACGTAATTTATTGCGACTTGGAGTGTATGAGCTTTTAATGGATGAGTTTTCCCCTGATTATGCAGTAGTCGATAGCTATGTGAAATTAAGTAGGAGAAATATTGGTCCACATATAACTGGACTTATCAATGCTGTTCTACGAAAAATATCAGGTTCCGGAAAATATGTTTTCAATGGAAAGTTTCCTGAGAATATTGCTGTGGGTTTATCCTATCCCAATTGGTTGGTAGAAAAATGGGGTACTTATTATGGAATGAACGACACGATTAGACTTTGTGAATATTTCAATGGTCCGAGTAAAATGATGGTTCGTAGAAATTGGTTAAAAATTGAGCACGATGTGCTGGTACAGAAACTATTAGATGATAATATTTACGTTAAACGATTTCCTCTAACCGAGTATTATTATATTGTAGAAAAGGGGGCAGGTCTTTTATTAAAACACCAATTATTTCAAAAAGGATTAATTTCTGTACAAGATCGAGCTGCTGGGGCAGTAGTTGAATTACTAAATCCTAAACCTGGAGAAACTGTTCTAGATGTTTGTGCTGCCCCAGGAACGAAAACTTTTTATATTGCTGAAATGATGCAGGACACAGGATCATTGATTGCTACAGATAATAGTGAGCGACGTATGAAGTTATGTGAAAAAGACAGT
>JBJKZU010000087.1:0-18973 GCA_045569095.1 Fidelibacterota bacterium | reverse complement strand
AATAACGAATATTACTATATTCATTTAATCCTTCATCCATCCAGGTATGGTCACGCTCATTAAAGCCCAATATGCCGTAAAACCAGTTATGTCCCACTTCATGCATAATTACATATTCTAATAAATCTTTTGAAGGTGCAGTAGAAATCACTGTAATGTTCGGGTATTCCATGCCCCCGCCAGCAGACATATCACCATCCACTGCAGTTAAGTGATTGTAGGGATAATCACCATAGAATTTGCTAAACCAGTATCCTGAATCATGCAGATACTCAATTGAATTTCCCCATATTTCTGCGTTTTTTGGCAGGTAGAAACTCCATAAAGTTATATTTCGAGCAGAATCAGAAAGAAGTAATTCTCCTTTACGCACGATCCAATTCTTATCAGCAAACCAGGCAAAGTCATGGACATTTTCCTGATGAAAATGCAATGTTTTCATTCCAATATCCGATGAATCTACCGTTTCTGCTTTTTCTGCATTCTTTTTCATCAATTTCAATTTTTTCTTCAATTTCTTTTTTGGCAGAACATGAAGTGAGTCACCTTGAGCAGCAAGAGAATCGAGCCATTGAATTTCAACTTCACCATTCACCAAATCACCTGTAGCCATCAAACGGTAATTCTTTGGCAAAGTAATTTTCACATCAAAAGTCCCAAATTCGCTATAGAATTCACCCATATTGAGGTAGGGCATTGGATGCCAGCCTTTATGATCATAAACAGCCGGTTTCGGATACCATTGTGTTATTTCATAATGCTTTCCTGAATGACCTAAACGAGAAAATACCAATGGTAATTTTACAAAAAACGGGGTTTCAATTATTACAGACTTACCAGGAAGTAAAACGTTGGGTAGCATAAGTTTTGCAACGTCTATCCAGTTGGCATGGTTTTCCCACCTTGCTTCGATTCCATCAACAATAAAATTAAGACTATCAATAAAACCTCTGTCTTTTTCCTTAGAATCTATAAACCGCCTTGAGCCATTCTTTATTTGTTGCTTAGCAAATGCCGTGGAATCATTTTTATATGCATTGGGCCATAAATGAAACCAAATATACTCAAGTGTATCTGGGGAATTATTTGTGTATTCCAACCTTTCATATGCGGAAAGGGTGTGCGCTGAATCATTAAGTGTAACATCAATTTCATATTTTACCATTTGTTGGAAATATTGATTTCCATTCCCATAGAGAGACTGAACTAATAATAAAATAAATACAGTTTTTACCTTCATTGCTCTATTCATTTTCAAAAATTGTAGAAATTAATCTTTTTTAATTTTTGGTTTGATTAGACCCAATAAAGAGGGTAAAAAAGTCAAATCGATAATTAGTGCCACAAAAATTGTTGCGGCAGCTAGTAATCCAAAATCAGCTGTAGGTCTAAAACTAGAAAATATTACAATTAAAAATCCTGCAACCAGAATTCCAGTAGTTGTCATCATTGCCAACCCGGTGGTCAAAATAGTTTTATCATTTGCATCCCGATAATGCCAGCCCAATGCCGGTAGTTCCATTCTAAAACGAGTAAGGTAATGAATGGTATCATCTACAGCTATACCAAACGCGACAGCAAATGCCATCGCTGTTGGCGGCCTCAGCAGAATATCAAAATACCCCATTATCGCGGCCATCGCGAGCATCGGTATGGTATTTGGAATAATGGAAATTAATGTAATCGGCAAAGATTTGAATAATATGGTCATTAAAACTGTAATCAGGATAAATGCAGCCATGAAGCTGGTGATTAAATCATTAACCAAATAGTTGTTTGTGGCAAGAGCCAGGAATGTAGTGCCTGTTATTTCAACATTTATATAGCTTGGCATATGTATCATTATATAATTATTGATATCATTTATTATTTCTGTAGCACGTCGGGAATCTATATCCTTCACCCGTCCAGAAATTCGTGCTTTTGTATAATCAAAATTGACTAGTGAATTAAACTCATCTCCATAAATCAATATAGTCTGGGCAATTGCTGAGCGAGTTTGGGGAATACTGTAAAATTCGTTATCACCATTATTCATAGCACGGTTAAATTCTTTAATATAATCAGCCATAGACACCATTTTACCTACGTCTTCAATGCTGGATACATATTGCTGGAGAAGATCTAAATTGTGTAAAAATTTAGGTTCTTTTATATCATCAATGTCTTCTGAATTGGATTCTTTTATACTAACAATGATTTCCAATGGTAATATCGATCCCATTTTTTCTTCTGTAAGCATCATGTCATCATAAAGAGTTGTTCCCGGTTTAAGGTCATCCATTAAAGAATTATGAGGATTTATCTGAAACGTCCCAAAGATACAGATTACAGTAATTACAAGAGTAAAAATAATTATCTGTTTTGGATATACTCTTACAATTTTAACTAATCTGTTTAGTAATTTTATTCGAAATCCTATTGTATAGGATTTTAATTTTTTTGCCGGTGTTTGTTTAAGCAGCATTATCATTGCCGGTAAAAACGTTATTGTAAGAATAAAGGCAAACATCACACCTGCAGCAGCCATAATTCCAAACTGTCTTACAATGAGTATATTTGATCGCAGCAAAGAACCGAACCCTATGCTTGTTGTAAGGGACGTGAGAAAAATAGCTGTTCCGATTTTTTCTATGGTCTGATACAATGCTTCACGTTTGTCATCCACCGTAGCCAGGGTACCATAATACTTTACGAGAAAATGTACTGAATCACCTATCCCAATAATCATTAGAAGTGTTGGTATAATATAGGTCAAAATATTGAAGTCAATATTTAGTGCTGCCATCAAACCCATAGTCCAGATTACAACCATTATTATAATTGACATGGGTATGATTAATGCGGGTAAAGAGCGAAATATTACTGTAAAAAGAAAAATAATCATTAGAGCAACTGGAATTAAAAAACGAATGGTGTCACTTACCATTAATTGTACATATCTTGTCCTAAGGATAGGTATTCCAGCTTGATGCCAGTTCCAACCAACAGTATTTTGCATTACATCAATTTCATTAATTATTTTTTCGCGTAAATCATGAGTATTAAATACATCATTTACTTCAATAGCAATAGATGCCAATGACCCATCATTGGATATCAAGGTCTGTTTGACTAGGGGAGAAGATAGTATTCGATGTTTTGCTGCTTGCAATGAATCAGCAGATTGGGGAATATAGGGGTAAACTGGCCGTAATAATTCATCATCACCATCAGTGAATATTTCCAAATTGGATAAACTAGTTACTTTATTAACACCAATTATGGATTCAAAATTTTGAATTAATTTTTGATTTAATACCAAATTGTGGTATGAAAATGGGTCATCGCATTCATATAACAATAATATGAGATTATCTTCCCGTTCAAATTCTTCGAGGAACTCAAAATATCTATCTACTGCTGGATCGTTTAAAGCAAAAAGTTGTTCAATAGAAAAATTCATCTTTAGTTGGTTTACTAATACCAGCATTACTAGAGTAATGACGCTTATTCCCGTTATAATCCACCGGGGATAATCAAGAATCAAGTTGATGGATTTCTTAAATAATATTCTCATGGAATAATTAGTAGCCGAATAAATTTGGCCGAAATTTTACAAAACTATAGGTTAGTACAGAATCAATATTAATCAAGAAAGAACTCCTGGATAAAATTAATCCAGGAGCTTAATAAAATGATAAATCAGTAAAGTTACATACCTTGTACTTTAGCTGATTTTTTATATAGTTGCCATACAACATGCCATCCTACCGCAACCATAACCATTAGAGGAACCCAATTCGTAGCGTCAGTAACACCAAAATTACCACCACTTAGGACACCTGCAGCATGGTGCTGATTTATCATAGTCCAAAGAAGTGGGACCGACATATAAGTATTATGTTTAGATCTTAAAACAGCTAGGGCAACTAATTCACTATCGGGTGCATCACCATTTTTAATGGCAGCTATAATTTTTTGCTGCGCTGGCCAGATTCTATACCAAACATTAAAGGCCATATTAGTACCAAATAATACACCAAGATGGATGTTGAAGGAACGATAACTAAACCCAGCCCATTCTTTCATCAGGTATACTATAAAACCAACTAAAACAAAACTGATGATAGTAATAACCCTGACATTTGAAGCCAAATTACTCTTATATAAATAATCATACAAATATACAGCCAAGAATGAAACTGCAATCATTACATATGCATTTGTACCCCAATCACCTTCATCAAATGTTATCCCACCGTGGTAGAAAATTACTAATAATAAAATAACTCCTGTAATCCATGTCCATGCAGCTCCCCAACGAAACCAGTACAAAGCGCGGGGCATTAATTCAGGAACTACTTTCTTTTTTGTGTCACCATCTAATGTGGCAGCAAAATGTCCATTGATCCAATTGAAGAAATAAAGCAAACCAATCCAGGTGATTCCTGCAATAATATGCAACCATTTAAATAATGGATGAATAAGTTCCATATAAGCCTCCTATAGTTATTGGATATTAAGGTCTAAAAAAAATGAAATCAAATAGTCAAATCTTCAATCAAAGATGATCGCATTGTTTTAGAAAGAATCTTTGAGTATTGATAATCATTATAATCAATAGTTAAAGCAACTGCAATACCATTATCCAGGAAGTCAGTCATGGTTTTTTCACCTAGATCAAATTGTAAATAATGAACTGAACTGATTTTATCTTCTTCTTCCCTACCTTCTTCAAATTGAGCATATATTTTTTGGGATCCTATTTGAAAATAAAGATTTTTTCCCATTGTCAAACCAATAAATTGATTTAAAACAGAACGTATCTGTGTTTCTTTAGTCACCTCTATAAATAATGTTGCACTCAATCCATTTTTATCTGGTAGAAACGAGTTATAAATATCTAATTCCTCTTTAATTTGGGCATCATGAACCATTCGCTCGGCACGCATCATCTCCTGAATTTGAAATTTCATGGTTTTACGATTTTCAAAGGTTATTGTAATGTTCGGACCCAATGAAAGACGTCTCTCTTTTTTATAATCAATAATATCCTTACGGTATTTTTCGCGAACTTTTTCATAATCAATAATATTTATCAAATCTGTTTGCTTTATTAATTCCATTATAATCCTTTAATTTCGATTAAATCCATAGGCTTTATATAATTCCAATATTGGATGAGATGGCACAACGTTACTATTGCTGGCTTGTTTCAATTGTTGGCTAGCCAGTGAACAATCAGTACATACACTATCTGATTCTTTTTGGTTAATATCGTTCACACAACGCTCTGCTACTTTCATGGATTCGTTAAAATATTCTACTTTCATACCCCAGCCACCATCCATACCACTACAACGGTTAATAAGATTAACTGTTGTATTAGGTACTAAGCGTAAAATATCGCGGCCCTTAAATCCCATCTGCTGGGCTTTCAAGTGACAACTGACATGATAGTTAATCGTGCCAATTGAATGTTTAAAATCAGTTTTCAGCTTGTCCTGCTTATTCAGATAAACCAAGAATTCAGAAATGTCAAATGTATTTTCTGAAATTTTTTTAATATCCTCATTAAGTCCAAGATAGTCAGGATATTCTTTTTTCAGAGTCAGGCTACAAGTTGGTGGTCCCGTTACTATGATTTTGTATCCTTTATCTACCCATTTACTTAATTCTTTAATATTAGGCTGAGCTTGTTTTTTAAATCCATTAAAATCCCCAGGGCTGAGATAGGGTGCGCCACAGCACTGCTGTGGCGGATAACTACATTCCACGTTATTATATTCGAGTATTTCAACTGCTGCTTTTCCCAGTTTAACATCGTGGGCATTGGTAAAACAGGTTCCAAATATAACAACTTTTTCGGCCGGGTTTTCAAGGTTAGACTGATAGCTCTTGAACCATTTTTCAAAAGTTTTTGTCTCGAATTTTGGCAATGTACGTTTACGATGAATTCCGAAAAACTTCTCCATAAAGAATCGTATCAGGTTTATTTTGTTGAACAAGTTTAAAATAGGACCAAAAATTGAACCAAGCTTACCCATAAAATCAGTATTGGTTAGAAACTTGTCATTTATTTTTATTCCTCTTTCTCTAGTTCGAATAGCCTGGGCCCGGGTCATTAGCTTAGGAAAGTCCAACTGGAATTCGTGTTCCTTCCCAGGTGTATATGGACATACCGGATCACAGAGTTTACACTGGTAACATAGGTCAACTACATCCCAACGCTCTGATTCGGTTAAGTCTGAAACTTCACCGCGAAACTCGACCTCTATGCTTGCTTCCGATGCATGCTCTCCTTCCGGAAGGTCAAGGTAAAATTCCCTTTTGGCCTGTTTATCTATTAGGCCTTGTCTTTCAGCTTGTTCCCGCTTTCTAGTTCCAGCGCCATCTACAGAATCAAAAAGGGATGGAAATGAAGGACACAGATTAAAACACAAGCGACAACCGATACAGACATCATAAACACGATCCATTTCTTGATAGAATGAATCTTTATCCCAATATAAAGGGTTTGTTATATCGTATATGGTATTATCTGTATTGGAATGATTTAACAAATTATAATAAGATCTATTTATAAATAAAAATCTAGTCTTGGGCTCAAAATAATGAGCCCAAGATTAAACCAATCCATTTATAAGTTATCGAGTGTTTCCTGGAATTTTCCAGCGTGGGATTTTTCAGCTCGTGCTAGAGTTTCAAACCATTCAGCAACTTCATCAAAACCTTCTTCTCTAGCTGAAGCTGCAAACCCAGGATACATTTCTGTATACTCATATGTTTCGCCTGCAACTGCAGCTTTTAAGTTTTCGGATGTTTCACCAATAGGCAATCCAGTACCAGGATCGCCAACGCCGCTCTTTTCCATAAATTCAAGATGACCAAAAGCATGGCCTGTTTCGCCATCAGCTGTATTTTTAAATACACCTGCAGCTTCCGGATAACCTTCAATATCAGCCTGGCGAGCAAAATACAAATAGCGTCGGTTTGCCTGTGATTCTCCGGCGAAAGCTGATTTTAGATTCTCGTGTGTTTTGGTTCCTTCAAGTGACATAGTTAACTCCTTTTGATTATTTGTGTTTTTTACATGTTCCGATAATATTCATTTCCACATCATCCACTTCAAATTTGTATTGTTTTTGAACTTTATTATGAATGCCATCACTAAGTACGTGGATATCTACAATATCACCACATATTCTACATTTTAGATGATCATGAGGCTCTATATTCCAATCATAACGGGCCACGCTACCATCATAGATCGTCCGTATAGCACCATCCGCAGCCAATTGTCTTAAGTTTCGATATACGGTTCCTAGACTAATATTAGGAACCTTATGCTTTGCCTGCTGAAAGATCCAATCTGCAGTAGGGTGTATATTGGTACTGCTTATAATCTCGCGGATCGTTTCTCTTTGATGACTATAACGCATATTGAATTTTATAAATAAATAGTAATAATTCCTATTATTATTAATAAGTTTATATGAACTGTAAAATATAAATGTAAATTCATTGTTAGCATTATATCAATAAAACGAAAGGAATAAAAAATGGCTGAATATGTTTGCGAACATTGTGGTATGGGAGTTACAGGATTAAATTGTGTAAAATGCGGTAAAGAACTAGAACATGATCATCTAACAAAAGATGATGGTTCAACTGTGTCGATAGCAAAATGTCCTGAGGGTCACGGAAAAATTAAATCACCTATGTGTTGTGGTCATGATATGAGTTGTAGCGTGTAAATAACTATATAATTTACCCTTGACGTAAAGCATAGGCTTTATGTACTCTATCAATCGCAACCATAAATGATGCTATTCTCATAGGAACCTTGTTTTTCTGCCTTAATTCAAAAACTTCATCAAAAGCTTTAACCATTTTATTCTCTAACTTTTGATTCACATCTTCTTCCGTCCATTTAAACTGTTGTAAGTTTTGAACCCATTCAAAATAAGAAACAGTAACACCTCCAGCATTAGTTAATATATCAGGAATAATTCCAATTTTACGATCCCATAGTTTATTTGCAGCATCTCCAGTAACAGGACCATTAGCAGCTTCAACTATTACTTTACAATTTAATGAATCAACATTTGATTTATTAATTGCACTACCTAGTGCAGCAGGTATCATAAAATCGCATTCCAAAGCTAGTAATTCATCATTTGAAATTTTCTTACCCTGATTGAATCCATCAATTGTTCTATTTTGAGAGTTATGTTCAAATAGTGAGGGAATGTCTAATCCATCTGGATCAAATAAACCACCTGTCACATCACTTACTCCAATAATTTTACAACCATATTCATGCAAAAATTTTGCTGCATATGATCCAACATTTCCAAAACCCTGAATAACTACTTTAGCATTCTTTAATTCTATACCCCATTTATCAGCAGTCTCTCGTGTAATAACTGCGGTTCCTCTACCAGTTGCTGCTTCCCTGCCTTCAGATCCACCGAGTTCTAAAGGTTTTCCTGTAACAATCGCAGGTGTATAGCCATGTGTTTGACTGTATTCATCCATAAACCAACTCATGACTTGTGCATTTGTATTTACATCAGGTGCTGGTATATCAATGTTCACACCTATGATTGGATCTATAGCACGGAAGAAGTTACGTGACATCCTTTCTAATTCAGTTTTACTGTATTTAGAAGGATCAACTCCTATTCCACCCTTTCCACCACCATATGGAATATCTAATAAAGATGTCTTCCATGTCATTAAGGTTGCTAGGGATCTAACTTCTTCAATATCAACATGTTGATGATAACGTATTCCTCCTTTGAAAGGTCCTCTAGTATTGTTGTGTTGAACTCTAAATCCAACAACACTATCTATTTCACCATTATCTTTTCTAAACGATACTTCAACCGTCAATTCTCTATCTGGCATTTCTAGTGTATTAGCAATATTTGATTTTAAGCCTAATTCTTTTATAGCATGTTTATAAGCAGCTGAGGTAGGATTTGAACTTGATGACATAGTTTTTTCCTTTATTTTACTTTAATTATTAATGACATTTTAAATAATGAAAAGCTAACAGTAAAGCCAGAACTAAATTCATTAAAATTTAGTATTTCATTATTTAACAATTAATATAGGACAATTACAAGTTTCCATAACATTCAAGGGCTTGCTTCCCTTGAAGAACTTCAATAATGGATTTTGTGTTGATGATCCCATTACAATGATATGATTTTCACCAGCCACTTCATTAATTACCTGCACAGGATCTCCTACTAAAAATTGATGTCCAAACGAAATATTTGACCGACGTAAAAATTTCTTGGCCCAATTGGCCGCATTAGTATAACCATCACCAAATTCATCTTTATTACTGATTGTAATCATTTCTACCGGAACGTTGAAAGCTTGAGATACACGGGTACCATATTTAACTGCTTTACGCGTATTAGGAGAATCATCAACTGCAATCAATATTTTGTATTTTTGGTTTAAATCATATTTATTCACCACAAAAATAGAGCTATCAATATATTGGATCAGATCATGGGCCATTCGCCGCTTTTGACTACCCCCGATTATGGTAACATCATAATGATGTTTTTGCACTTCATCCTTGAGCTCAGCAATAATATCACCGTTTCTAAGTATTAGACTGACATTATCACAAACAGTACCTTTTAAATAAACCTCGCAGCGGTTTCCACCAATATCAACTAAAGTGTTTTTTGGAAAACCAGCTTCAATATCATTACTTTCAATAAACTTTTTATCCGCAAGATAATTAAAAGCCCATTCTAATACATCCACGCCTGGTCGATAAAAATCCCAAGACTCTATCCGCTCGTGGGCCATGCCCACGTCTTTAGTGCTAAATTCATTGATCTTTTCGCCTACATCGACAATTGTAGTAGGCGCCTTGAAGGCGCGAGAAACATTCATCCCAACGCTTAGAGTTGGGCCAGAATATTCTTTACTACTAACTGCAATTAGAATTTTCATCTTAGCAACGGCCAATAAAAATATGAAACCAGGAACAGCAGTACAATAGATATGAGGAACAGTTTCCAGCCTGCTTTCAAATAGTCGCTGGAAGCGACTAGACCGGTAGAATGTATAATCATACAGGTAGGTGAAGCCACAATTGTTAAATAGGCAAAAGAGGAAGCAATCGAGGTCGAAATTCCGATAATTAAAGGATCACCACCCATATCCAGTACAATTGGGCCTAGAACTGCAACTGTAGCAGCGTTGCTGAGAAGATTTGTTAGAATACCTGTAAGGACAACGGAAACAAACCAACGAACTATACTCACATCCTGGAAAATCACTTCCAAGGTAATTAGTGCTTTTTCAGCAACCCATAGAGCAGCACCTGTTTCCTTCATTTGGATTCCCAGTGAAATCGCCGCACCAAACAATAAAATGACACCCCAATTGGTGTTACGGTTGATCTCTTTCCATTCAATGAGTCCAAAGGCAAGATAAAAGAACACACCCGTCAACGCAACAATTCCCAGACCTATTATAGGACTCAAGAAAACCCAGCCCAAAAAAACCAATAAAAATACAAAAATTGCCATGATCTGGTTTCCTTTTAAATTCCCAGTCTTGGCCACCTGTACTTTTAGTTTACGAACAGCAGAGTCCATAATCTTTTTCTTGGGAGTAAAAGTGATCCAAAGGACCAAAACCGCAAGGGGTATTTCCAACAAGAGCATAGGGTAAGCAAATATCATCCACTCTAAGTAAGATATATTTGCCAAACCAAATTCCGATAAGTAACCGATCATAATTACATTTCTCCCTCCGCCTGAAGGTGTGCCAATGGATCCCATGGCACAGCCATAAGCGATTGAAAAAAGTAGCAGCGTAGATAAAGGTGTCGCCTTATTCTTTTCCATTCCTGCATTGCGAATAAGGGAAAGAGCTACAGGAAGCATCATTGCCGCCACTGTATGTTCTCCGATAAAGGATGAAAGAATTGCTGATACAGCTACAAATCCAAACACAATTCTCCACGTTTTATTACCAGTTATATTGATTATACCAAGAGCCAATCTTTTATCTAATCCCTGTTGCACAATCGACACTGCAAGCATTAGTGAACCCATAATAAAAAATACGGCATCATTCATAAAGGACGAAGCCACTCCATCAGCGGTATCCACTCCAAGGATCACCTCCATAATCAAGATCAGGATGGCTACGGCGGGAAGTGGAATTGATTCACTAATAATCAAGATTAACACTGTTAAGACAATGATCAGCGTCCGGTGCCCTTCTGGCTGCAATCCTTCAGGTGATGGTAAATAAAATAAAATAATGCTCAGGAGAAAGGAAATAACAAGCCACTTTTTTCGAGTCACCCAATAAAGAACTTCAGCAATGACTTTATTGGAAAGAAGGGGCATTACTTATAAATAATAATTTTCCAGTTGTGGATTTAAGGGTCTAGCCATCCAAAGTGGTCGACGTAAACCATCGGGATGAGTTTCCCGTGCTTTAGCCCATTCATTCCATTTTTTAAAATGTTTAAAGGACTTATTTGTGTCCACAAAAATATCTCCGTATTTCTCACCCTTTTCCGGCTTGGAAATGCTCACTTTCTGATGCCAGCAATGGGCACCTGAAATGGGATCCGGGTTGGTCGCATGGGTAATATTTTGATGGACACCACCGTCCCGCCACCAAACGCGGTTTGTATCAGGGTCGTCTGTTTTCCATGGTTCCACACCACTAACTGTTTCCATCTTCCACTTACCTTCACCCAGATTTTTGATGTTGACTGTATTTGTCATAAAGCGGTTGCCTTCGTCATTTTGACGGCGCCAGCGACCGATATGGTGCGAGCAGGCCACAACCCCCGGCTTAATGGCCTCCGTCACCCAAACTTTGTCTACGAACCAACCGATCGCGGTTGTGATTTTAAGTAAATCACCATTATTTACACCAAGTCGTTCCGCATCTTTAGTATGAATCCAGATGGGATTCCGATGAGCAATTTCCGTGAGCCATTTTGCATTAGCAGAACGAGAATGGATGTGGGTAGGTAGGCGAAAATTGGGTAAAAGCACAAATTCATTTTTACTGCGATCCATTTCGTCCAAATGAACATGGCTTTTTATTCTATATCCAGGTGTGGCATGTTCCGGATAACCAAAATCCACCATGGTTTGTGAATATATCTCCTGTCGTTTGGATGGGGTTGGGAATCCGCTATAATGTTTTCCGCCCACCTTCACACCAACCACTTTGCCATCTTTCTCGATCTGTCCATTTGGTTTCACAATTCCATTGGGATTATTTAACTCTTTTTCATTGTTCCGGTACACTTCATCATCCACGAGAAAAGCGCCATACTTCCGCATGTATTCTAGCGGTGTAAGCCCTTCCTTTCCTGCCGCTGCGGGAAGGCCATTTGTATTTTCAAAAATGTACTGGTAATATTCATCAATGTTGATTTTTTCGCCATGGCGATAAGGACTTATAAAATGTTTACGAATTCCCAGATCTCCATCTTTATCAATTCGCCAGGAAAGTTCGATCCAAAATTCATCCTCTTCCCAAACCTCACCAGGGTTGACCTCATAGGTGAATTCCACTTCCTGCCCATCGCGACGGGCTTTCTCCCTTAGGACCGGCTGGCGAAAGGCAATCCATACTCCCGCCTGGGTCTCGTATGAATTAATGTCATGACGCTCTGAAGCGTGTCCCATAGGAAGGACATAATCCGCAAAGAATGCGGTCTCATTCCAGGTCGGCGTTAGTGCAACATGGCAGCCGATTTTTTCTTCATCCGACAGCATTTCGATCCAGGTGAAGCCATCCGGATACGTCCACACCGGGTTGAATACACGTGTGAAATACATATCCAAGGATCCACGGTTATCCTTCAGCAGGTGGGGCAGGATTTCGCTCATTTCATAATGAGACAATGTGTATTCCTTTGGCCAGTTTAATTCATTCCATGCATCCGGGTCGGGGGGTGAATCAAAAAAGGTGGGATGAAACTTATTCCAGGCACTTGGTGAAGTTCCCCCTTCCGTTCCCACAGAACCGGTGAGAACATTGAGTAAATGCAGTGTCCGGGCCACCTGCCATCCGCCGAGATTTCCAATGGAAGCCCCGCGCCAGACATGGCTGGACAGTTTACTCCCAGCCTTTCCAACTAATCGTGCAACACGAACAATTTGTTCAGGATCGATTTGGGCTTCTTGCGCCGCAAATTCGGGTGTGTACTCCGCCCACTCTTCACTTAAACGTTTGATGAATTGGTCAAACTCTACTGGGTCTTCCGGATGAAGCTTCTTTAGATACTCGTCCCAGTTCACCCAATTCTCCATATAATATCGGTCGTATAACTCACCATCTAAAATAATCTTAGCTATGGCTAGGAATACGGCTGTTTCACTTCCAGGATAAGTGGGCATCCATTCATCTGCCATGGATGCAGTATTAGATAAGCGCGGATCCACAACAATCAGCTTGGCACCCTTCATCATCCCTTCCATAATCCGTTGGGCATGGGGATTAAAGTAATGTCCTGTTTCCAAATGAGAAGACGCCAGCAAAATCACTTCCGCATTTGTGTGGTCCGGGCTGGGACGATCATACTTATGCCAAAGCGCATACCCAGTCCGGGCACCAGCAGAACAAATATTGGTATGAGAATTGTGACCATCCACACCCCATGCTTTCAGCACACGTTCTGCATAGCCTTCATGTCCAGGTCGACCCACATGATATACTACACCATCTTTACGTTTACGAATGGATGCAGCAATTTTTTCGGAAATCTCATCCAATGCCTGGTCCCAAGTAATTCGATTCCATTGGCCCGATCCCCGTTCTCCTTTTCGTTTTAACGGATAAAGGATCCGTTCCGTATCATTGATCTGGTTGATCGTTGCCGGACCTTTGGCACAATTTCGTCCGCGACTGCCGGGATGGTGAGGATTACCTTCAAACTTTCGCACTTCATTGGAATCCTTATCAACATAAGCCAAGAGGCCGCAAGCCGATTCACAATTGAAACAAGTGGTGGGAACTATGGAATAATGCCGTTCCTTTTTCTCCGGCCAAGCCAATGCATCTAATTCTGTGAAATCATCCCATTCACTGGGGTCGGGATATTTATACAACTCCCTGGGCCCTTCCATTTCGAATGCTTCTGACCAATCTGGACGATCTGATATCTTCGGAATAATCCCTAAAGATTCTGAAAATGTTTCTATCCAACTACGTTTCATAATTAACTCAACGGTATCATTTGCGGTACACGAATCCGTACAAATTCTGTTAAATAAATTCCAACCAACACCAAACCACCAGCAATCAATAACATACTTGGGAAAGCGTTTAAGACAACGATTGGTATAAGGCTTCCAATAACAATTCCTGCCCAGAAATATTTGGAATAGTATCCTTTAGTCATGAGTTTGATTGCTTTCTTTGTATCGGTTGTATCATGGGGCATTAATATTTCTTTGGCCATAATGATCATATTTGCCACAACTCCCCAAAGCAGAATATTTGCCATCCATTGGGATGATTCCGGTGCTACAACCATCATCACCACCGATCCCGCCATGATAGCATGAACCAACATATGTATGGCAGATTGAATGGGCGTTTGCCACAGATCACGAGCTCGCGCTTGGGCAAAAAGGAATGCAGTATAAACAGCGCCGAGAATGGCAAAAATACCACCAATAATCCAATTCCAATTCATGGATATTTCAAAAATATTCCCCACCAATTTCAAGGCAACCAACCCTCCAAAAATAGTAATTATATACGCGCCACGAACCAACCAGGATTTCCATTGGGGGCGCAGTATTACATAGAGAAATCTGTCTGGGCGATCCAAATCTTTCACCAAAAATCCGCCGGTAAGCCCCATAAAAATAAGTGAAACGATGAGTCCATTCATTTCGGATGCTCTACTCAATTCACCGATAAATAAAATCCAAATCGCCATCATAAGAAATGTGCCTGTTGCTACGGCTTTTGTCCAAACATAAGCTGGCACTTCCCATCCCCAAAGGACACCTTTGCTGGGCGAATCATATACCCGGCGAGCATCTTGTGTATCCACATTATCTTGAATTTCTTTGGCCACATCATCAATGGCACGGTGATCGATTACCTTTCCCGTTTTGGCTGAATTTTCCATGGCCAATTGAATGAGTAAATTTTGGGTATCTGATTCAGCCACACGCTCTTCAGCGTATTTTGCAAAATGCCCTACGCCCTTGGATTGTTCGGACCATAAATAATCGGAATCTTTTTCTGTGGCGTTTGCATCCAGCATTTCATTCGACCCATTAATATAATACAAATTGGGATCGGTCATTTTTTCCGGCTTCCGCGTCATAATCTCTTCGTTGGCCACCAATTGAGCAATCTTGGAATTATTATCATTCAAATCCCCGGAAATAATGGCTTCCACCGGACATACAATTACACAGGCTGGCTCATAACCACCATCAATCTTATGGGCACAATAATTACATTTTGCAGCTGTGTTGGTATCGGGGTCCATATACAACGCATCATAGGGACACGCTTGCATACAGGATTTACATCCGATGCAGCGGTCATTATCATAATCCACAATACCATCTGCACGGGTGTAAAGAGCAGTGGTGGGGCAAATTTCCACACAAGGCGCATCGGCACAATGATTGCAACGATGAACAGAGAATTCCCGAGTATTATTGGGAAATTTACCTTTTTCAATAGATTTCACATGGGTACGATTCACACCGATTGGGATATCGTGTTCGCTTTTACAGGCCACAGTACAAGCATGGCAGCCAATGCACAAGCGATTATCTATAACAAACCCGTAATTCATATAATTTTATTCGAAGGTCTATGGAAAAGTAACAAATCAAACTGTAAATTTTTTACTTTTCTATAATTAAAAATTATATTTCAGTAGATTTTAATTATTAAACTGAATACCTTTTAAATATGAATAGATGAAAAGATATCCCGATAAAAATAACCTGTAAATAATAAAATAATGGAATCATTAATAAAAAATATGAAAATGTTTGCAGAGCAGGATTTCCCAGTAGCGGAAGTTACTTCTTACTTAACTGATTTAGACATTCCCCAGGAAAAGCTGGAAAAATTTTGTCATTTTAATGACGGGTTCTATACGCGAAACCTTGTGCATAAAGAACGGGACTTTGAAATATTAGTTGTTTGCTGGCCTGCAGGGAAAACGGCGCCTATTCATGGTCACGAAGGTGAAAAATGTTGGGCTAGAGTTGAAAGTGGCACGCTTCAAATTTGTAATTACGAACAAAAGTCTTTAAATCCACTATTGCTTAAAAGGGTAGAAAAAGTATTGTGCGTTCCTAACTATTTAGATGGACCAGCTGAAATTCACTCTGTAGAAAATCTTTCCAGTGAATCTGCAATTAGCTTACATATTTATGCAAAACCTTTCGACAGCTGTGATGTTTACAATTTAAAAGATAACAAGATAGATCGTTTAAAAATGCAATATTACAGCAAGTTTGGATATCTGTGTTGAGGCGTGCAGCAATCAAAGGTAAACGGACAAATTTATCAGTATTAACCAGATAATGAAAATTCTTCATCCTGGATTTTTACTAAAGATCTAACTTTTCAATCCGCCGCTGATGGCGACCTCCCACAAATGGCTCATTAAGCCACAAATCGATAATATCGTAAATTTCTTTAGCCGTCATATAACGCGCACCAAGAGATAACACATTAGCATTATTATGCTCACGGGATAGTTTCACTATTTGTTCAGGACCATTATAATATACCGCAGCACGAACACCCTTAATTCTATTTGCTGCCATTGCCTCTCCCTGACCAGACCCACCAAGTATTATGCCGCGACTATCATCTTCTGAAGCTATGGCTTTTGCACATGGAAAAATAAAATCGGGGTAGTCATCCAACGGATCGTGATCATGAGCTCCGTGATCCATAACATCATATCCTTTATCGATGAGATAAGTCTTGATTGAATTTTTCAGTTCAAGTCCAGCGTGGTCTGTCGCCAGATGTACCCTCATAACAATGCTGCTAAATGATCTCTGACTTTTTTCTCAACTTGAGCAGCGGTAAAGCCAAATTCCTTTGCTAAATCTTTAGACGGAGCAGATGCTCCAAAATGATCAATACCAATAGCTAACCCATTTGTACCAATATATTTTTCCCAACCATGGGTAATTCCTGCCTCCATTGAAATCTTCATGCAGCCTCGTTCAGGTATTATTTGAGATTTATATTCAGCTGGTTGCTGGTCAAATAATTTCATGCAAGGCATACTTACTACCCGGATACGTTTATCATTCATTAATTCTGCCACATCCAGTGCAAGACTCACCTCAGAACCAGTAGCAAGAAAGATTAATTCTGGATGCTCTGCATTTTCTTTAACAACGTAGCCCCCTTTTTGCACTCCGGCTACTATTTCGTCAATATGCATTTCACTCACAGGCACACCTTGCCTTGTAAGAAGCAAAGCACTTGGGGTGCGCATTGTTTGCAAGGCTAATTGAAAGCAAGCAGCAGTTTCCTGCGCATCAGCAGGTCGTAGTACGTGAAAATTAGGTATGGCCCGCAGGGCCATCGCATGTTCGATAGGTTGGTGCGTAGGACCATCTTCACCAACGTAGAAAGAATCATGAGTAAATTCATGAATTACTTGTAAATGCTGAATTGCCGCCAAACGTAGAGCAGGGCGTTCATAATCAGAAAACACAAGGAAAGTACCGCCAAATGGTATTAAACCGCCATGTAGCGCAATACCATTTATTATGGCTGCCATGGGAAACTCCCGAACTCCAAAAGCAAAATTTCTGCCAAGGCGATTATCCTTAAGGAAATCTCCATAATTCGCCGCAAAATTTCCTGTATAGTTTGATGGTTCTAAATCTGCTGAACCACCAACCAAATTTGGCAACTGCGGCGCAAAAAAGTCCAATGTAGCACCAAAAGCCTTACGTGTTGCTAATACTGTACCTTTTTCAAATTCAGGAAATTTCAGATCTGGTAATTTTTTTTCTATACATAAGCGCCATAGTTTATCAAAATCTTCATTGAGCCTTGCCGTTTCGACATTTTTTGCCCAAGTCTTAACTACATTTCTTAACGTACCAAAACGGTATTTAAAATGCATAATTACTTCTTTAGGTAAATAGAATTTTTCATTTGGTAAACCTAATTTTTCTTTCGTCCCATCTATTTCTTCCTGCGGCAAGGGCGCTCCATGCGTTTCATGACTACCTTCCATTTGAGCTGATCCATGGGCCATAGTTGTTTCACCAATTATAATACTTGGACTATTCACCTCCTGTGCTTTTTCAATAGCTGATCTGATCTGTTTGTGATCATGACCATTAATACGCTGAACATGCCAACCATACCCTTCAAAAATGGTTCCATAATCAGCTGAATCGGACCGCTCTATATTTCCAGAAATTTGTGCTTTATTAGAATCGTAAAATATTATAACCCTAGATAATCCCCAATGTCCTGCCAAGGCAGCCGCACCAGTAGAAATCGGTTCCTGCAAATCACCATCACTAACCAGGATGTAATTAAAATGACCAATAATATCATCAGCTTCATCAGTATAGTGTGTAAACATTTCACGTAATTTTGATTCGGCAACTGCCATACCAATTCCCATACCCATACCTTGTCCGAGCGGTCCAGTAGTGGCTTCAACACCATTTATTTCAACTTCCGGATGACCTGGTGTTTTACTGTGCAATTGTCTGAATCTTCGTAAATCGTCAATATTAAGCCAACCAATTAGTGTTAATAAAACATAAAGTAATGCAGATTCATGCCCTGCTGAAAGAACAAAGCGGTCACGCCTGAACCAGTCCGAATCATTTGGATCATAATTCAAATATTCTGTAAATAAAATATAGGTAAAATCTGCAGAGGACATTGGACCGCCAGTATGGCCTGAGTTTGCATTCCGAACTGTATCCATTAT
>JBJKZU010000086.1:0-19428 GCA_045569095.1 Fidelibacterota bacterium | reverse complement strand
ATTACTTTCTTCACCACCATTACTTCCTGTAATGGTAAATCCAATTATTTGTAAGGATGTATCATTCTTTGAAGTACCAGAACTGGAAACAATATTAAAGACCCGTGAACTTTCTCCATCCAGTATAGTGGTAGCAGCACCATCACGTGATTTCAAGACAATATTCTTTGCTGTCCCATCAGTATTCACAAAACTTAATTCCTGATCGTCAGCACGGTCATATGTCCCTGGTAATACCATTACCGTATCCCCTGCTGCAGCCACATCAATACCATCCTGAATTTCCCGCATGGGCAATGAAGGACTGCCATCACCACCCGAACTAGCATCATCATCTACATACCAGACCGGTCCTTTGTACGCAGGCGTAGCTGTTACTTCATTTGAATAAATGGATTCATAGCCATCACCATCTAGCGAGGTGATACGAAAAACATATGCCGTACCATTGGTAAGACCACTTACTGCTTTTGAAGTGGCGGTTCCTGAAGCACTATCTATTAAGGTAGTAGCAGGTGAAGATGTACCATAATATATCTTATATCGTACTAAGTCATCTTCCGAACCGGCCGTCCAGTTCAGGTTTGCCGTAGAATCTCCTACGCTGGTAACAGCCAGATTCTGGGGTTTGCTAGGATAGGGAGTGGTTGATAATGAATTTTCAAAGGCCCCAATATCCGGATTAGAACCTGCGGGGTTTGGGCGGGCAGAATTATTGTAATCGTATGCGGGAGCAGAAACACTCTCAAAGGTGCTGGTACCAGCGCCAATAGCTACACTGGCAATAGTAAGGGCATAGTTATTACTACCCGTAAAGCTTGGATCTGAATCCACTATATCATCGCCGCTAATATTACTATCTTCAAAATACTGTATTACTGAATGATCAATATTAGAATTAGTGGTTCCCCATGTACCGCTACCAGTGCTCATATTCAACGAAGAATAATTAGTGGCCCCAGTATATGAATTACCGTAAACGATAGAATTAAACATTAGGAAATGGCTATTGTCGCTAACCCTGTAAATCCCTGCTCCATAATTGTTAGAACTATTGCCGCTTCCAGGATTAGGGTTAAGGATGTTATCCGCGATCGTACAGTTTACAATTTGCATCAGTTTGTCTTTACTTGAATAACCGGGGTGTTCTGTCGATGTTCCACTACTTTGGTAAACACCAGCCGCTCTTGTGTAGCCATAATTATAATAACTCGTAGTATAGGCAGAATTGGCTTCATTATTAACAATTACGCAATTGATCAGCTGGACTTGGTCATAATTAGAATAAATACCACCTCCATAAACTGTTCTACCCTTTACCTCATTATTACTGATCGAGCAGTTCACAAATTGGATTGGTGGCCCATTTTCCCACATATGATTTAGATAAACACCTCCGCCATATGCATTTCCACTAGAATAAGTGTAAAGATTATCCCCAGTGTCAATTGAATTAGAATCGATGCGGGTATTTTCAAAATAGGGTATAGCGCCATGTTTTACATACACTGCTCCGCCATAAAAATTCCAAGAATGAGACTGGCTGGTATTGACACTCATGCTGTTACTAGCGATAACACAATTTTTAAACTGCGGTCTATAAATAGTTGTGTCCTTTGTATAAACACTATTGATCCAAAAATGATTTGAACCACCGGATAACTGAATTGGCCCATTTGCACCGCGGTCAGTAACTTCTATGTCCAAATTGCGAAATGTACAGCCATCAAAAGTTGTATTTGATTGTGTAACTTTGATTATGGGTTCACTATTACCATAATCATTGGTAGTACTTGTAAACCTGCAGTTTTCAAAAGTAAAATCCCAGGTACCACTGAAAGTTGATCTTTCTGGTCCATCTATATCGACTAATGGTTTGTCATCATCACCATTTTTGAAAGTAAATCCGATAAATTTTGTTGAACTTTTGTTATAACCACTACTGTAGGTATTATTACTCGCATCCAATTCTAACGCTATACGAGAACCTCCAGCGTCAATTATAGTGGAATCAGGACCACTTTCACTTTCTATGATAATATTTTTCCCCTTCAAATCTATAACGGGCAAACTTGATGAGCCTGATCCTGTGTAAGTACCTGCTTTTACCAATATACGCTGATCAGTAGTTGCCTCTGCATCTATCGCATCCTGAATGCTGTAAAAAGCATTGGTTGAGCTTCCGTCTGGGTTTGCAGGAGCAGAACTGGGACTATTATCTACATAGATAGTCGTTCCGGAAAATGATGGTGTTCCAGTGACTTCGCTTGAATAAACACTTTCATAACTATCACCATCAATCGCTGTTATACGAAAATAGTAAAGTATATTGTTGCTCAAATTGCTGATTGTTGTGGTAACAGTTGTACGCCCGCTTACTTCTGCCTGCTTTACGGTGGGACCTGTAGATGTTCCGTAATAAAGACCATATTTTTCTACATCCGTTTCCGAATGCGCTGTCCAGCTTAAGGTCACAGACCCATCGCCTGCAGTGGCGGCGAGACCGGATGGAGCGTCCGGATATGGGCTGGTGGAATAGCTGCTTTCATAGGCCCCCATATCTATTGCAGACCCGGATGGATTTGGACGGTCAGACCCGGCAACATCCTTTGTTGGGGCACTGTAAGTCCCGTATGTGGCTACGCCAGCACCAATCAAGTCGCTGGATATAGCCAGGGTATAGTCACCACTGGACGCATTGGTAAAATTAGGGTCTTTATCCAATGAGTTGGACCCAAAATAGGATTCATCAGTCCCATCTTCAATATCATTATAGTCTGCAGTTAAAGAACCTGAGCTAGAATAGATATTACCATATGAAGTGGCTGTATTATCCCATACAATTGAATTGAACATGGTCACATTTTGGCTAGATCCTGAAGAATAGAATCCGCCACCTTGACCCGAATAACCGCTGCTGGTCACAGCAGCAGTGTTGCCTACAATGGTACAATTGATGATGGCCACTTCTCCTGTTTCATAGAGCTGTGTTTCACTATTATAGTAACTGCTTAAACTAATATATAAGCCACCACCTTGAGAGCTGGAATAAGTACCTGCCGTCACTGTATTGCCAGCGACTAGACAGCTCGATAGCACTGTGCGGGCGTGGATATTTAACCCGCCTCCGTGGGCACCATCATCCGGTGTTACTGTATTACCAATGAATTGACACCGGTTGAATGTAACTGGATCATATTCACGGTTATCGAAATAACCAACGTAAACACCACCGCCTCTACTACTATAATCACCGCTAGAGGCAGTATTATAACTGATCCTGCAATCATTGAATGTGGGGGAACCGCTGTTAATGTAAATACCTCCACCATAATTAGTAGACCAATCGCCAGCATCAGACTCGGCCGCATTTGAAGTTATGATACAATTGTTGAAAATGGGTGATGACCCACTATTACTTATATAAATGGCGCCACCATAGCCTGGAGATTTATTATCACTGATGGTGCAATTATTAAACTGGGGGCTGGAATTATTTATGTATATTGAACCGCCTGAACTTGATAACCCATTTTTAAGTGTAAATCCAACAACTTTAAATGTGGTATCTTCTTGACCAGAAGAAAAATAGAAATGTCGGGCAGCATTGCCTGCATCAAGAGCCGTTGAGTCAGCGCCATCAACAGACATAATGACCATATTCTTTCCACTTGATAAGGTTAAGCTGCGATTATATTGGCCCGAATAAGTCCCTTTCTTGACCTTCACCGTATCACCTGTGCTGGCGATCGTAATACCCTTATAAAGGCTGGCGAAGGGACTGGATTGACTGCCATCATTGGTATCAGATCCTGTGGTGGCCACCCACCATGCTGGGCCACTATAAGCGGGAACCACTGATGCTTCCGATGAATAACTTCCTTCGTAACTATCATCATCTACCGCTGAAACCCGAAAATAATACGTCGTACCATTAGTAAGGCCGGTAACTGTATAAGTTACAGTGGGGTGTGTTACTGTAGCCACCAGGCTATCTGCAGATGGTGTAAAGCCAGTAACCGTGCTTTTGTATACTTTGTATGAAGCCACATCATCATTACTATTTGCCGTCCAAGATAAAACAGCACTCTGATGTGCTACTGTTCCTGTTAAACCACTTACAGGGTCTGGATACGGTGTTGCGCTTAAGCTATTCTCATAGGCTCCCATATCCGGACTTGATAATGCTGGGTTGGGACGAGCGGCACCTGTTATATCATTAGTCGGCGCTGCGTTTCCATCATATGATGTTGTACCAGCTCCAATAAGCGGACTGGCATCAGATAAAGTAAAATCCCCGGTTGCTGTATTAGTAAACAGGGGATCAATTTGCAATGAATTAGAGCCTAGTGTATTAGAATAATCCTCAATATTATTGTAGTCATTAGCCCAATCCACACTAGATGATTTATCGATTGAATTGTAACTAGCATTATCAGAGGTATTCCCCGAGACTATGCTATTAAACATAGTTACGGTGGCATTAGAACCCTGCATTTTGATACCCCCGGGGTAATCGTTACTATGATTTCCTGAAACACTATTATTAACAATAGTGCAGTTAATGATTTTGCTCTCGCTTGCTTCATAGGATCCATTGCTGTAATTCAGATATTGGTGAATAAAAATACCACCACCGGCAGCTTGGTAATTAGATCCACCGCCAACTGCGCTGTTACCAGAAATTAGACAGTTAGTTAGTTCTATTTCACCACTGGTATAAATACCGCCACCACTTGCACCTCGGTTTGGCGTAAGGCTGTTCCCTCGAAAAGTACAGCGGGTAAACGTGGTGGCTATTCCTGCTGAATAACCGGATATATAGACACCGCCACCATACCCTTGATAATAACCTGGATCAACTATATTGGAATCAATTTGGCAATCAACAAATGATGGCCTCATATTGCCGGTAATATAGACACCGCCACCATACCCACTACTATAGTCTCCGTAATCACTTATAACATCGTTACTTATTATAGTACTGCTTATAAATCGGGGAGTGCTCTGATTATCTGAAGATCCACCAGTCATATAAATAGCGCCACCATTAGCTTTTGCTCTGTTATCCCTAAAAGTACAATTTGTAAAAACAGGTTCAGCCTTATTAGTGGAACTAGATTGAATGTATACAGCGCCACCATTATAAGTGCTAATATTGTTTTTGAAAACACAGTTCGTAATTCTGGGGCTTGAGTGATTTATGTAAAATGAACCATTACTTGAAGAACTATTTTTCAGGGTCAGGCCAATTACATGGGTAAGCGTATCACCAACTATGTTAAAATAAAAATGCCTGTTTGCGCTACCAGCATCTATCGTAGTAGAATCAGGCCCATGACTGGAAGTGATGACAAGGTTCTTATTTATTGTAATGTTCCTATTGCTGCTACCAGTAAAAGTACCGGGTTTTAACTTAATTGTATCGCCTGCTGCTGCTGCTGTATATGCAGTAGATATAGTTGCAAATGGATTTGATTGACTGCCATCATTCGAATTATTTCCGTTAGTAGCTACCCACCATACCGGACCAACATACTGCGGTACTGCAGATACAATAGAGGTCAAATCGCTTAAAGATCCATCATTGCCGCGTGTCCTGAGTGCACCATAATACGTAGTGCTATTAGTAAGACCTGTAATGGTTAGCGTTGTGGTACTAGCATCACTGGTACTGTCCGTTAAGGATAAGTTACTGGAACTGGTCCCAGAATATATTAGTGTATGGGCAACCCCGGTTCCAGACGCTGCGGTCCAGTTAAATGTCATCTGTCCATTGCCAGCTGTAGCAGTCGTATTCGTGGGAGCGCTTACTAGTGGAGTTGCACTTGTAGTCGTCATAAAGGCGCTATACTCCCCGCTCTGTGTTTTCGATTTGACACCATAGTAATAGGTAGTACCATTGGTCAAATTGCTATCTACAAAAGCAACAACAGTCGCTGCGACAGAATCATAAGCTGCGAGAGAATTTGATGCACTACCACGATAAATTACATAATTACTCACGGAGTCGGTTGTAGATGCTGTCCAAGATAAATTAACCGTTTTATAGGAAGGTGTGGCAGTTAAACCGCTGGCAGGCTGTATACCAAGAGTAGCCCCCAACGCTATTCGGGCAGCATAATTTGTTGAAGATGAATTCATGCTGGTGAATGGATAATGACCAGCACCACTATCTGAATAACCTCTACGTCCTCGGCCACTGCTGATGGTGCTCATATAGGCTCCGCCGCCCGTTACCCATGATGTGTTATCATGGCTGTATTCCACCACCAAATTACTTGTTCCGTCCCAAATTATAGGTGTATTGAAATCGAATTCTACCCATTGGTCTACTGTGAAATCAGTAGTAAGAAAATTCTGTGGACCATATACAACTTCAGTTGATTGGAAAGAACTAAGGGTCGAACTGGTTGTCCAGGCAATAGCAATTCTAAGACTATCTATATTTCTTCCGGGTATTGATGAAATTTTAAATTCAACTGAACTAATTGTTGCGCCACCAGCCAAGCCAACTGCAGTTAGATCGCTGGCTAAATACAAGGATTGATATCTATGATCATGATAATATGTATTAAAAGGATATCCAGCTTGAGAACCGGAAACACCGTACTCGGAGTACCCCGTTACTAATTCGAGCCCATTTTGCGCAAATAAAGCTTTGGGAAATATTCCTGTAATAAATATTACCAGTAATAACGTAAATCTTGAGGTACTGATTTCTTTAAACATATCTATTACCTTAATCATATGTATTTAATTTATTAAGGAAGTGCCGGTGGTTCTGGCAAAGGAGCTGGAGCCTCCGGCTGGGCTAAAAAATATGCACCGCCGGCAAGTAAAGCCAGTCCGCCTAACAACGGTAGACTAATATTTATTCCTCCGCCACCCTCGTCAGCTACATCATCACCGGCATATCTGCGACGTTTCTTAATCAAATCTTTTGGTGGGTCCAAACCTAAAATTGTCCAGGCTAGAATCTCAATTTCAACGATCATGCCTTCTACCTTACCCTCGTAGGTCACACTTTGCATATTTTCTGCTGCTCCGGTGGCAACGCTGAACATTTTCACATCAATAGTATAGGCTTCACCCAGCTTACCAATAGCGCCGTTGACCATGAATTCCACGCCAAGCATGGCCCCTACTTCAGCGGCACATTCCTGACTGCTACATTCGGCACCAGTCATCCCTTGCTCTTCAAGCACTTCTGACATGACGCCACGCTCAACCATTTGTACTCGTTTTGTACCGCTCATGGCTGTGGTGAACCGATCGGTCAGTGTCTGGGCTTCCATTAAGGAAATTCCGCGCCCTTCAAAATCCAAAATAGCTACAGTAGGTTTGTCCTGTTCACCGCCGCGTTTTAGACGTAAACGCTGTGGAGCCTGCAGCCCAACAATTTCCCAAGCCAGGATCTGCATTTCTGTTAACAGACCAGCAATATCACCATCATGAGTGGCATTAACCGAACGCTCAGTAGCGCCGGTTTCTACGGAAAACATTTTTACATCGATCGTAAATGTATCACCCAGTTTACCAATTGTACCATTAATCATGAACTGGACGCCCAAAAGTTGACCAACTTCAGCGGCACATTCATCAGAAACACAACCGGATTGGGCCAGCCCCTGTTCCGCCATAATACTTTCAATTGCTTTTCTTTCGATGAGACGTACTGCATTGGTGCTGCCAATTTCCGAACGCATCCGTTCGGTCAGTGTTTGCACTTCTTGTACGCTAATGCCCTGCCCTTCAAAATCCAGAATAGCTATCGTTGGGCGGGTATCCTGACCCCATGCAAACCCTATTATTAAAGAGACCAGAGATATATGTATTAGTGAATTTTTCATAAAACCCTCACAGTTTAAAACATGTTTGGCAAACTAGGAGTGCGCTGGGACACATAAGAACTATTCGTCTGCCTCCGCCAGTAATTCATCAACTATACCAGCAATTTCACCTTCAAAATCCTCCCCTTCGTGAAAACCCCTCTTAGTTAACCGGATTGTCTGAAATTTATCGATCACAAAAAGGCGAGGCAATGTTTTAGCCCCATACCGTTCCTTGGCCACACCGCGGTTATCATTTAGGATCGGCATCGTAATTCCTTTTTTAGCTAGGAATGGCGCAGCCACAGGCGAATCCTCAAATCCTGGGCTGGTTCGCGTTGCCTCGGTAATATCCACCAGGAACCATTTTACCCGCTGCCCATCATATTTCTGATAGAGATTCTGCAATAAAGGTAATTCTTTCATGCAGGGCTTACACCAGGTAGCAAAAAAGCTTACTACTACCACATGGCGGTTAGGCTGACTCTTGAACTTGCGCAGTTTTGAACCCCGTTCCACAGTCCAGTTTTTCAAAAATTCAAATTTAGCCGGAGCATACATTAGAGCCCAGGAAGGGGCTATGTCACCTGGTTTCAAGACCAGATCAGGGATACTATCTGTATCAGGAACAACTGCTACTTCTGATTCTTCCTCTACTGCGGCGGCCTGTGCTACCGGTTTATCTTGATCCTGAGCAATAACTGGCGCCATAATTACCAGTGCTAGTAGCAACAGGAAATGTATTGGTTTCATGATTGAAATTCTATCCATCATTATTTCTCCATTGGTTTATTAATCAAGTACTATCAGTACTCTACAATCCTTAAGAATACCATAAGAACTATTTGCAGACCGAATCCGCATAATATCTGAGTTACCAATTACAATATCCACATTATTAGAACCACTTGTCGCCACACCTTTAACAACCAGGGGATTGCCTTTTACGCGGTCATCTGCCTTACCAGCATCAAGACCACGGGCATATCCAGCCACACCATTTTTTATGGCAAATTCCCGTGTATAATTACCCGGACCATAGATTACACCGCCATTCTGATCAAGAATCTGGGGTGACATGGCCGGTCGAATACCTAGACCTGTACAATCAATGATCAAGCCCGTTATCGAACTGGTTGTGGGTGCTTCAGCGGTCCCATCTGCTGGTGCGGCGGCAGCCGCAGGTGCAAAGGGATCAAGAAAACCGGTGACCGGAATTACTACCTCAGATATACCCGCCATCGGGACTTCATAGGCAACCTCAATGGAAGTGTCACTTAAATATTTCGGATCTCCAACCTGGTAAGCACCGCGAATTACACCTTGTACCTGCGTTTTGATCACATCATCAAACATGGCCCCACTCATGGTGGTTTCACTCGTCAAGGTTACGCCATTAACAATCTCAATCAACTGGCGCATGGCATCCTGCTTAGCTATCCGCAGTGCGGCCCGGCGAGCTTGCCCAGCGTTGATTACATTCTGCGGGATATAACCAATGCCAGTGGCTTTTACCTTGCGGCCGTTATAATCGATAGTTCCGCGATCAAATGTATCACCGACAAAAGTATCTTGGGCAAAAACAACACTTATTAATAACAATCCTGCGAATATACGCTTCATTACACCACTCCTTTATTGAACAATTTCAGCTGTAATACGGTTACCGGACATACCAGTAACCTTAAAATTTAGCCCATCTGGGGTAGTTTGGCTCAACCCCATGGCCAGATCCTGAGCCTTCCCCTCATATTCAACCTCATATTCAGCCACACCATCGTTCAGACTTTTAGAATAGGCATTACGAATACCGGAAACGGTCTGGGCCTGTAAAAATGACTGGAACATCATATACGATCCAAAATCGGCATTCTTCAATACAATAAATACTTTGATGAAATTGGATTGCTGGGTACTCCATTTTTGGATCAACTGACTAATAATATCCGTTCCCAGTTTATCGGCTGCATCATTCACCGCATTGACGCCAGCCGTAGACGCTGAAATATGGGGCTTTTTGCCATGAGCATTAGGTACAACCGCTAAAATTTCCCCGGTGTCAGCCCGAACAATTTTTCCATTCAAATCTGCTTGTCCGGAAGTCATACCGTAAAATACGCCCCCTGATGAGATCTTGGCTGTACCAATAACAATAACTTCAGCTCCCAGCATAGCAGCAATCTTAGCTGCGGCAGCAACGTTACCACTCAAAGCCTGTTCATAATCCGGTTCTCCTTTTAAGGCCTGTACTAATTGTCTATCAACGACATCGAATCCTTTATTATAAAACATGCTTAACAGCTTTGTCTCAGCAAAATCTGTTGGAGTATTATCAATCAAATTCTCTTCCCGTAGCAGAAAAATTATTCTGGGTCGATTCATAGAATTCAACAGCGTCTGCATCGCAACTTCATCCTGCATCACCTGGTCTAGAATCTGGGTAACTTCCGCAGAAATAGTGATTTCCCAATTGCCATCAGGATCCTTTTTCTCTTTGACAATGTCAAATTTTTTCACAAATCCCTGAGCCTTGGAATAAATATTATCACTCAATGATGTGGCTGTTACCACCGTTTCAGAACTGATATAGGCCCCCAGGCCATTCTCTACGGCATCCCTTTTTGCTTGTTCAATAGCAGCATCTTTTGTCAAGCCATAGCCTACGCCTTGAGCAGTCTGTGATTGGGCCAACAACAATGTCAGCGGCACCAAACACACAAAAATAATTCTATATATATTTTTCATTCGTACTAATTTTACCTCTTTCCCTCGCTAGGAATACAAATTAATGCAAGATTCACCAATATTATAAATAATTTATATAAAATTCATTAACCAAATAATAAAAAAGGGGATTGTGATTTAAATCAACTATATGTGTTCAAGGCATTTATTTTCAATTTATTTCAACCTATATTCAGCCTGTTGAAAGAAAGGCAAGGATTTACTATGAAACGCAACCATTTTATTTTTTATGCACTTACAGCATTACTTCTCATTGGAGGATGTGCTACCAAACCGCAAAGTGACGTTGATACACCAGAATACCATTTCCGAGCCGGCATGCGGGCTGTGGATTCTGGCAATTATGATGCTGCGCTGAATTCATTTCAGCGGGCATTAGACCTGGATAAAAAATTCGTAGCAGCATATGCTGGGCTGGGGCTGGCCAACGCGCACCTGGGAAATACCAAAGTAGCCAAAAAAAATATTGGCAAGGCAGTTGGGAAAGGCGGCAAAGATCCGGACATCCTGGCCATATGCGCCCGTACCTGGATCGTAATGCGGAAGGATGAAAAAAAGTGGTTCAAACAAGCGACTAACATATTGGATAAAGCATTAAAAAGGGATAAGAAGCATGAAGCATCGCTGTTTTACTATGGTCTGGCTCATTTGTATAACTATGATTTTAGTGATGCAGAGTCCTATTTTCGCCGAGTTGTTGAGATGAAAGGCGACTATGCCGGAAAGGCAGATAGCCAATGGAAACGTTCACAGAAAATTGTAAGAGCTATGCCGGGTACAGAAGCTGGTAAAAAGATCGCTTTGCAGGAACAGATTAACCGGGCCGATCTTGCTGTCATATTTGCAGAAGAATTAAAGATTAGTGAACTGATTGCTCGTTTACCTGCTCAAAGCGACGGTTTCCAAACGCCTTCACAAATGGGCGCTGGGGGAAATGTAAGAACGCCTTCAGATGCCAGCGGTCATTGGGCTTCAATATGGATTAATGAAGTATTACAACATGGTATTCTCGAAGCAGGACCAGATGGGCGTTTTTACCCTGAAGAAACTATTACCCGGGCTGAATATGCCATGGCAGTACAAAGACTATTGGTGGTAGCCACTAGGGACAATAGCCTGGAAGTTCGTTATTTTGGTGAAAACCCATCCAGGTTTAGCGATGTACCCAGTAGCCATCCAGCCTACAATGCCATGGCCCTCTGCAGTGAGCGTGGCATAATGCAGTCTGATGTAATGACCGGTAATTTCAATCCCGCCGGGAATATAGATGGTGCGGATGCATTACTAATAATTCGCACCCTGCAGAATTCACTGCGGATGACTTTCTAAAACAGCACTATTTTACTAGCAAAAGGGGTGCCTAATGGCACCCCTTTTTTTATTCCATTTACATTCATCTCCTAAACTCGTATCTTTTATAATGAGGCACCTCAACCCCACTGATAGAGTCATAATATTATATCTATTTTGCTTGTCTATCCACTGTATGATGCGAGCAACATTTATTACTAACGTGTGGTACCATTTGCTCTTCAATGTTATTGCTTTCCTAGCGGTTATCATTCTGGCGCAAGTTCATCATCAAAAACCATTTAGCGTATATGGACGGTTACATATACTATATCCGGTACTATTTTATCTGCTACTATATGTTCAGGCCACTATGCTACGTAATGCGCTGATACCTTTTGATCTTGACCAAAAAGTGATGGCCTGGGATCTAGCAATATTTGGCAAGGAATGGTACCTTACCCTACCAGTCAGTATGAATTTATTTTGGCTGGAATTTTTTCATGGTGCATATTTTATGTATTATGTAAGTGTTATTTTATTTGCATCGCTAGCATATAAAACTCAACAACCACTTGTCGAACTATATATGTTCACCCTGACCACTACTGCAATTATTCATGAATGGTTCATAATCCTTTTTCCTAGTTCCGGTCCGGTACTTTTCCGGGATTGGATTATTCCGCATGGGTTCGTTTTTATACCCTTAATGAATTTTATTTATTCTTTTGACCAAGGGGGCGGTTCATTCCCCAGTTTGCATTGCGCTGCAGCCGTAGTAGTAACAACATTTGGGGTGCGGCTTTTCCCTCGGTGGCGGATACCTTTAATATTGTTCTTAATTGCCGTCTTATTATCTACAGTAATATGCGCATTTCATTATCCAATTGACACTTTGGTGGGCACTATCACTGGCTTGATTTGTGTACAGTTTGTTCCGAAACTCTACCTTGCAAGTGGCCTCAACAATGAATCGTAAAACAATCATATTAATGTTGCTTATTGGGTTAGTATTTCCCGGCTGTGTGGAACACCTGGTTACAGTTCGTGTGTTCCCTGATGGAAGATATACCATGAAATTTGTCACCAAAGGGGATTCTACTGATGTATTTAATGACGATTTTCCACACCCGTTTGGAAATCCCTGGACAACTCAGATTGCAACAGAAATAAAAGATGAAGAAACCACCTGGATCATGGAAACGTCTGGACTGCTTTCTGGGCCCGTTGCTTTTTCTGCTGGTGAAAATTCACCAGTACAACTTGCCCACCCAATAGATGTAAAACGTACTGCTGGATGGATCGGGACAAAGTATTCAGTTATTCAATTTTTCAAAGGACGAGAAGTTTTTCGTAAGTACCCAAAATTTGGGGATAGTCTAGGAAACGCAGAAAATGACTCTACAGAATGGGCTGGGGAAGCTCTGTACTATATCGGTAAAACAGCGATAAATGATCTGCAGGAAGATTCAACAACTATGCTAGAGAATGTACTGGCTGAAAGAATTGAAAATTATATTCGTGGCTATGTAGATAGAAAAAATTTTACCGAACTATACGCGATTGGTAATCCAACTAGTTTATTTGTAAATGATGTGCTGCAGCCATTTTTAACACAATTACCAGAAAATTATCCAGTTGCATACCAAAATGCGGTGGATCATTATTCAAAAGAAATGCATATAACAGGGCAACTAAAGGATGATCAATTCAAATTCCAGATCTTTCTGCCTGGCGTTGTTATATCTACAAATGCCGATTCGATATCCGGTGATACGCTGCTGTGGACCTTTGGACTAAAAGATTTTTTGAATGATGACTACATACTTGAAGCTCAGTCAATTTTGTACTCCAAAAAACGTATTCAATTTTTAATAATTGCGGGCATGCTCTTAGTCTTAATCATTGCTGTAATCTTAATTAAATTCAAGCGATGATATTTCACAGATTACTTATTATCATGATCCTAACGCCGTTATTATTCGCAGCAAAACCAAAATTCAGTGATAATCAAATTCTTTCCATGACTCCTCATTATTTTGACCGAGATCATACCTCCCCTGAATTATTGGGTGTAAACATCTATAATACCCGACAGGGCCGGGTGTATCAGGTTGATATTCAAGTGGACAGGAATAGGATAAATGATGATCTGGGCTTTGCCTACTCCGCCTTAACAAATATGGGACAATACGCTAAAAAACCTATCAAACAGCTTATTGTGGTTATGCACAGTGACAATGAACGCAACCCGCCCCAGGTATGCATAGGAAAAGCAAAATGCAGTATCGATTTCTGGATTCATCAAAAAGGAGAATATCAAAACTGGTATAAGGATTGTATCCATTTTAAAGAATTGTAACGCCCATGGGTAAACGCAGATGTTGCGGTTCACGTAATGATTTAGGTATATATTCAGTTGTAATATTCATTTGCCTGTCTGGCAGTTCCCTAACTGCATCATTGCCGGATTCAACGTCCGATTATTCAAGATCTTACTTCCAGGAAAAGTCAACATTATTGCACCTGCCCCCTAAGAATATCTTTGATGACAGACCAACAAAATTGCAGTTATACGTTGACCTCCCGGAAGACAGCATAGCAAGGGTAAGTATTTTTTATAAAACGAACATTATGGAAAATATGCAGGAAATACCTCTGATCAAGGAAGGAGGTTTTTATACATTTAAATTCGAACCCGAAGTGCCGGGCGCAGATTCCGTTACTTATTTCTTCACAGTTGCTACATCCTATCAATCCATGTATGCAACTCCGTTGGATAAGTATGGTAACATCAAACCCTATAAAAAACCACTAATTGACCCGATAAAATATTTTGAAGAACGATTAAAATCTATGCAATGGTAGCTATAACCAAAAAAATCAAATCACTTAGACAACAGATCAACGATCATAACTACCGCTACTATATCCTGGATGATCCCCTAATATCTGATGGAGAATACGATCAGCTTTTCCGCAAACTGGAACAATTGGAGAAACAACATCCGAAACTGATTGTTCCGGAATCACCGACACAGCGTATTGGGGCTGAGCCATTGGAATCTTTTGGCACTGTCACCCATCGGATACCTATGATGTCATTGGCGAATGCTATGTCGGATGAAGAATTTAGTGCATTTGATGAACGCCTAAAAAAAGCCATAGATGATGTGGCCGATATTGAATATGTCAGCGAGCCAAAACTTGACGGCCTAGCGGTAGAACTAATTTATGAGAACGGAACATTCGTTAATGGATCCACTCGTGGTGACGGGACCAGCGGTGAAGACATTACGGCAAATTTGAAAACCATTAAAGCAATACCGCTTACTCTAAGACACGATAAGCGTTCCATTCCCAGGTTATTGGAAGTCAGGGGAGAAGTATTCATTCGCAAGTCAGACTTTATATCCTTGAATGCACAGCGTGAAAAATCAGGCGAATCACCATTTGCTAATCCTCGTAACGCAGCGGCCGGAAGTTTACGACAGCTTGATCCAAAAATTACAGCAACCCGGTCATTATCTATTTATTGTTATCAGGCTGGATCAATAATTGGGGCAGAATTCAACACCCACTGGGAGTTTTTACAATCAATACAGGACTGGGGATTGCCAGTAAATCATGAAGTACAGATTGCTGAAGGAATTAAGCAGGCGATTGCATATCACCAGCAGCTCGAATCGCGCCGCGATGATTTGCCTTATGAAATTGATGGGTCAGTCATTAAAGTCAACTCAATATCGTTACGAAATGCCATTGGTGTACGCAGCCGAACACCACGCTGGGCCATTGCTGGTAAATTTAAAGCACAGCAGGCTACAACAGTGATCCATAATATCATCGCTTCTGTTGGGCGCACTGGCGCAGTCACACCAGTGGCAAAACTGGAAGCCGTGGAAGTAAGCGGAGTAACTGTTACAAACGCTACGCTGCATAATCAGGATGAGATTGATCGCAAAGATATTCGTATCGGAGATACAGTGGTTGTGGAGCGTTCCGGTGACGTAATACCTAAGGTGATTAAAGTTATAAGTGCAAAGCGGCCAGCTGGTACAAAACCATATCATTTACCCGATATCTGCCCCGTGTGTGATCATGAATTGCACAGATCAGAAGCTGAAGTGGTTTATCGTTGCCATAATCATGCCTGTTCGGCCCAAATAAAAGGACATCTACAACATTTTGTCTCGAAAAATGCCTTGGATATTGATGGGGTAGGTGAAAAACTAATTGAGCAACTAGTGGACCATGGTTTGGTCAATACGGTCGATGATCTTTTACATTTGGATCAAGCAACGCTGTCTGGGCTAGAGCGCATGGGCGAAAAATCGGCAAACAATGTTTTGGCTTCAATTACTGATGCTAAAGCGACAACCTTTGCCCGTTTCGTATTTGCTCTTGGCATCAGACATGTAGGAGAGCATACAGCAAAAATACTTGAGCAAGCTTTCCAAGGAGATATTGAAACATTCCGTGAAACGTCCTTTGACGCTCTAGAAGCCATTGATGAAATAGGTCCAATAGTTGCTGAATCAATCATACGCTTTTGGGAAGATGAGGCTAATAAAAAAATAGTATCGGCTTGTTTTGAAATGGGCATCACGTTTAAAAAGCCACTAGAATTGCTACCGCAAACACTGGCTGGAAAAACTTTTGTTTTCACTGGATCATTAGAATTTAATAGTAGGAAAGCGGCACAGGAACTGGTGGAAAGTCACGGTGCACGGGCCAGTAGTTCGGTAAGTAAAAATACTGACTATGTAATTGCTGGTGCTGGTGCTGGGTCGAAACTAGCCAAAGCAAAAGAGTTGGGTGTTAGCATATTATCAGAACAGGAATTTGAAAACTTACTGAAAGAATAAAAATTGTAATTTGAGTTAATTGTATTGTTACTATTGGAAACAAACAAGTATACCATAAATTTGAACCATATGTTTACAATTGAAAAATAAAAAAGGGGCATTGTCATGATGAAAATTGAAACAATAGTTAGCGATGTAGTACTATTAGTATTGCAAGACGCAGAACCATTGAAAGAACTGGGAATACAAAAAAACAAGATTTACGCTCGTATCGCAGGTTATGATGAAAATGGCATCTGGATTGAACACCCAAATTTCCAAATACCTCGCATGGAAAATCCTGATGATAAAGATTCAAAGATTACTACCGAAACTGTTACTGCATCAGTTTTGATCGCCTGGCCCTATGTATGCTCAATTGTACATTTCCCCGGCGTTGAAGGCTTCGATTTTCCTGATCCTTTTGATCAGCATATTGGCTTCGATATCGAAAATTGAAAACTCCTGCTGTTGAAATACATGGGCTTAAAAAATCCTTCGAGGATGTACAAGCACTTGATGGCATTGACCTATCTATAAATCAGGGTCAATTTTTTGGATTACTGGGTCCAAATGGGGCGGGAAAAACAACTATCATTAATATACTCACTGGTTTGGTTATCAGACAGGAAGGGTCAACAAAAATATTTGGCCATGACACCGTAAAAGATTATCGTTTCACACGCGCAAAAATAGGCATTGCTGCGCAAGAATTATCAATTGACTGGTTTTTCCCTATCAAAAAATTACTCTTGTTTCACGCAGGTTATTATGGCATATCAAAAAATTCAGCACAAGAACGTGTAACAAAAATTCTAGACCGACTAGGTCTTACAGAGAAACGAAATACCCGCTTGCGGCAGTTATCAGGTGGTATGAAACGCCGCTATCAGTTAGCTAAAGCACTGGTCCACGATCCGGATATTATTATTCTTGATGAACCAACCGCCGGTGTTGATGTACAACTGCGTCATGAACTTTGGGATTACTTGCGGCAGTTACATGATGAAGGTAAAACGATTCTGCTTACCACTCATTATATTGAAGAAGCTGAACTACTTTGTGAACAGGTAGCAATTATTAATAAGGGAAAAATAATTAAAGAAGGATCACCAAAAGATCTTACCCTGGAATTGGGACGTGCCGGAATTACCATACATTTAAGTGGCTGGCAAGAGAGCAACAATCATTTGTTAGATGATTTTACCTTTACCCATGAAAATGGGCGGATACATTTCAGCGTTACTGATCTGGAACAAGATATGGCTAATATCATCAGCGTTCTCACACAGCAAGGCTGCCATATTCAAAGTGTGAAAACAGATAAATCATCTTTGGAAGACGTTTTTCTTAATCTTACTGGGGAAGGAATAAATTGATCGCTGGTACTAACTGGATTGGTCTGTGGACATTAATTATACGGGAAGTAGGAAGGTTTTTTTCAGTCTATCGGCAGACTGTTCTGCCCGGGTTAATCTCATCTGGTTTATATATTCTTGTGTTTGGTTTTACGCTGGAGCGGCGTATAGAAGAGATTAATGGTGTCCCCTATACTCTCTTTATTTTGCCAGGATTACTGATGATGAATACACTTATGAACGCTACATCCAATACCTCATCATCCATGCTGCAAATGAAACTCTTACAGCAATTACCGGATATTTTGACAGCACCACTATCGGCTATGGAAATATCTATAGCCTATATAATTGGCGGTACAGTTCGTGGTACTGTCAATGGTATTCTGGTGATGCTGTTGGGTGTGATATTGATTGATATGCCTGTACACCAACCCCTAGCAACGATCGGGTTTATTATCATGGTATCATGGGCTTTCGCCAGTATGGGGTTAGTCTTGGGACAATTATCCGATTCTTGGGATCAATTGGCAATGATGCAGAATTTCTTTTTGACACCGCTAAGTTTTCTTGGTGGAGTTTTCTATTCAGTTAATATGCTGCCAGACTGGGCACAAACATTGAGCTTTTTCAACCCCATCTATTACATGATAAACGGTATACGCTTTACCATATTAGGTATCGCTGATTCACCGCCCATGATCAGTTTTACTATGGCTTTAATAATGACCATATTCTTCACCTTATCAGCCATAATATTGATGCATAGTGGAAGAAAAATTAAACAATAATTCATGCGCAGCTCAATTAGGATCCTATTTGTCGCTGCTATAACTACAATTGTTATGGGTCAAGAAGCTATATCAGATCCAGCCAATTGGAAACATTATGTACGCGGAGGCGGAGTGCAGGTGCCAAATGATAAGGGACTCTCCGGCTATTATAGAATAAACAGATCGAGCAAATATTCTTTTGGGGACCTCCGTTTATATGTATATGGACTACAGGACGATTCGTACGTGTTCATAAGGTATAAATCCAGCTCGAAATATAGAAGATGGCCAAGGTTTTACAGGTTTAGCACAATTGCTTACCAAAAAAATACACAAGCTGGAGTTGCGCTGCGATACCATTTTAATCAGGGCTTGGGACTATTTTTAATTCCCTATACCAAAGGACATATAATTTCAGAAATTGCCCATGCTTATGATATGTCGGACTATCTAAATGACAATCGGAGAACATCCTATGCTAGAGGAGGGCTTTATTGGGATCACGATACTAAATGGTTTAGCACAAAATTAGAGGTTGAATATTTTCACCAGATCAGCGAAGAGGTAGATGAAAATCTTT
>JBJKZU010000085.1:0-19561 GCA_045569095.1 Fidelibacterota bacterium | reverse complement strand
CTATCACAATATTACCGAGGAGGATTACTTCCATAGTTAAGGTTTGTTGTGAAGGGTTTAATTTGATTGGTAATTGAGCGTATATTACCTAATCTTTTGGCGCAAATTCTGTAATACTTTATCTAAATCATTTAATATATGTCAGAACAAAAAAGCAAAGAGAAAAAGCCGTCTTATACTGAATTTACCTTGGATATGTTCTCTCGGAGTTCTGGAAAAAATCATGCGGAAATAAAACAATTCAACCAATGGCGTAATGATGTCATAAGTGCGGACAAATACACATTTGAAACACCTCATTTAACACCACAAACACCCGAAATAGGTGTTCGAAGAATTCATGGTGATGAGCATAAACTTTTCAATTTTTCAAGTTATAATTATCTGGGTTATGCAAATCATCCTGAAGTAATTAATGCTGCGAAGGATGCATTAGATAAATTCGGCCTTGGTGCGACAGGTAGTCCGTTGCTTAATGGCACTTTTGATATTCACAAACAGTTAGAACATGACCTTACAAACTTTTTTGGTCAAGAGGGTTATGGTATATCATTATTCTCCTCAGGCTATGGTGCTAATATTGGAGTCGTATCAAGTTACATTCACAAAGGGGATTATGTTGTACTAGATCATTCATCACACGCATCATTGATTGATGGCGCCGTAATGTCTCAAGGTACGCTCAAACTATTTAGACACAATGATGCCGAATTTCTTGAAAGAATACTCAAAAGGATAGCTAAAGAAAATAGACGGATACTTGTTTGCGTTGAGGGCGTATACAGCACTGATGGTGATTATGGGAACTTAAAGGATATCGTCACGGTCACTAAGAAATATGGCGCATCAATTTTGGTGGATGAAGCACATTCTCTCTTGGTTGCCGGTGCAACAGGAAAGGGGGCTGTTGAAGAGTTTGACGTATTAGGAGATGTGGACCTTCTTATTGGAACATTCAGTAAATCTTTTGGTGGTGTTGGTGGTTGTTTATATGCAAAACAGGAATTGATTAACTACGTAAACTATTATGCCAGATCGCGTATGTTTTCTTGTGCGCTGGACCCAGCGGTAACTGGGGGTATATTAAAAGCACTTGAATTAGCATCCGGGCCTGATGGCGATGAAAAGCGTAAACGTATCGTTGACAATGCTGATTACCTCAGATCTTTGCTAAAAAACAAGGTGGATATTGGGACCTCACAGTCATGGGTAATACCTGTTATTTTTGGCGATGAACGTAAATCGTTACCTCTTGGTGATTATTTAATGAGGAAAGGTTATGATTTTTCTATTATGATGTTTCCAGCAGTGAAAAAGAATAAATCCATTATTCGTGCATTCGTTACGTCTGAGCATACAAAAGAACAACTTGAAGGGTGCGCGGAAGCATTAATTAATGCAGCCAAGGAATATGAGTTTGCATTATAAAAGAATGGTGATATTATGACAGAACATGTTGCAGTGGATAATCTCATCATTTGGGAATTTGATTTTGCCATGACTACATTTTATGAGGTTGACACTGATCTTATTACGCCCTTATTACCAAAACAGATTAGTCCAATGGAAATAGTACCCGGTGTTTCATTGTTAAATATTACTGCCTTTAATTTTCCTGAGGGTGGGCTTGGCCACCTCCCCAAATTTCAGGAATTAATTGCCTCTATCGTTGTCACACCTGATTTATCTCGAGGGGTTCCTAAATTCGCAATGTATGTCTTTTCCCTGGGTAGTACCTGTCAGGATCATCTGGATCACAGTGCCGATTATTATAAATTGCCATCCTATAAAAAGCTTGAATATGGAAATATAAACCGAGAAAATAATGCGATTGAGTTCGGAGATAAAGACGGGTCAATACTAACTATGAATAACTGCAGTACTAATATTGGAAATTTCCTAGGGCATGAGCGGTATTTTCAAGCTTTTGTGTCGCAAGATGATAATTTATTTATCGCTGATTTGTATTTAAAGGCAGCACTGTTTGAACACCAGGATCAAGGAGATGCGGGTATTATAAATAATCACCCATTTTTGAAAGGCCTTGAGTTATTTGAAGAGGAAAGAGTTCCTTTTCTACAAATGCTCCTTGAACCAGGAACAAGAGGAAAACAATTTTATTATAAACCAGAGAAATACGGATAAACAAGCGCAACTTATAACTAATTCATTGCAAGTAGTTTTCAATTAAATGAAAACACATTCTCCCCGATCCTCAGCATCAAACAGCTCAAAAATTATAGCTTGTATAGTTAATCCAGCTGGAAGGGATGGCGAATCACTGAAACTCTGGGAATCCGCTAAACCAAAATTGGAAGAGGCCGGGCTTCAAACAGAAGTTCACCTGACGGAAAGAGTTGGACACGCCTCAGAAATTGCTTTTTCTCTTAAAGATCGCGAGGATATCGATCTTGTTGTGGCTAATGGTGGTGATGGCACAGTACATGAAGTAGCATCTGGATTAAGAGGTAGCAATATACCGCTAGCAATTATCCCAGCAGGGACTGGAAATGATGTCGCTCGAGTACATGGGTATAGTTTAGATGATTTTGATAAAATTACAGATATTATAATAAATGGAGTAGATAGGAACGTTGGAGCTTTGCGTATAGAAGCTGAGCCAATGCCGGAAGAAGAAAACTATCCTGCCCCCACCGCTGATTCAAAATGGAATGGTGTAGCAAAGGGAAAAAATAGAATAGTACGTTGGATTTTTCATGAATCAGATTCAGGAATTACTTCTCTAGTCTCTCGAGCAAAGCTTAAAAGAGGTAAGTGGATAAAAGGTAATATAAAATATACATATTTAGGCATTACTGAGATATTGAAATGGAAGAAAAGAAATGCCTGGGTTAAAATTGATGATAATGAGCCAGTCATAATTAATTTTTCATTGTTTGTTTTTACATTATCTGAATTTTTTGGAGGTGGTTATTGGGTTGCGCCTGGTGCTTCACCAATTACAGACCATGCCTATCTATGTAAAGCTTGGAATCTAAGTAAATTACAAATGTTATTATTAATGGGTCCTTTAAGAAAAGGGAAACATGTTGGTAAATGGGGTATCACTCTTGATAAATGCAGAAAACTAGAAATTAAATCTGTTAATCAAGAGAATGAGCCTGTTGATATTGCACATGATCCCCCACTACCAATAAACGTGGATGGTGAACCGTGTTTACAAACACCAGCAATACTTGAATTTTATCCAAAACAACTTTGGATAAGGGGTGCACAAGAGGTTTCTTGGGATGAAGTTTAATCCGCTATTGGTTTGGGCGGGCCCAGTTGGCCTTCGGACGCGGCGATAGTGACAGCAATAGTAGCATCGCCAGTCACATTAACTACAGTACGCAACATATCCAGAATACGATCGACACCTAGTATCAGTGCAATCCCAGTACTAGGAACACCTATCGCTTCCAAAATGATTACTAGCATGATAATACCTACACCAGGTACAGCCGCAGTTCCAATAGATGCAAGGACTGCTGTTAGAACTATGGTTAACTGATCGCCAATATCAAGGTCTAAGCCTAAAGCCTGCGAGATAAATACTGCTGCCACAGCTTGATACAATGCAGTTCCATCCATGTTTATTGTTGCTCCAAGAGGAAGAACAAAGGATGATACTTCCTCACTTACACCTAGTTCATCCTCGCAGCGTTCCATGGTAACTGGAAGCGTTGCGCCACTTGAACTGGTAGAAAATGCCAAAAGTTGGGCAGGACCAATACCAGTGTAAAATGTTTTTAATGGCAATTTGGAATATGATCTAAGGATTGTAGCATATGTTACAGCCATATGAATACCGAGACCAATTATTACTGCTATCATGTAATAGCCCAAAGCACCCAATAGTTCAGCAACTTGACCGGGGTCCTCACCCGCTACTTTATTTATCGTTTGTGCAATAAGTGCAAAGACACCAACTGGTGCCATCAGCATAATAATATTGACAAGTTTAATAATCACATCATTCAATCCTTCGAAAACATCCAGAACCGGTTTGGCCTTCTTTTTTGGAATTTGAATTAGTCCAATTCCAATAAGAACCGCAATAAATACAACTTGCAACATATTTCGATTGCTGGAAGCTGATTGAAAAAAGTTGCTTGGAACCATATCAACAATAGGCTGTAATGGCCCTCTTTCTTTTACTTCTTGTGCCGAACCTGCTCTAGATGATGCGTCCGCTTTATAGGTCTCCTGTAACTTAATTTGCATATTGTCCGGCACGTTGGTTCCAGGTTGTAAAATGTTAACGATAACCAACCCGATCGTTACGGCAATTACAGTTGTTATCATGTAGAGAGTGATTGTTTTACCGCCGATGCGCGATAGCTTTCTCAGGTCGGATAATGAAGCCACACCAGTGATCAATGATGTTAAGACCAGTGGTACAGCGATCAATTTTAATAGATTAATAAATATCGTACCGAATGGCGCTACCCAAGCTGTTGTGAATCCACTCCAACCAATAATGGCACTTGCAATACCAAATGCTAGGCCGAGGACAAGTCCAATTATGATTTTCCAGTGTAATTGCATTTTAAACATTTTAGAATTTATATCCTTATTTTGGACTAAATACAATGTGTCCTATTTGGAATCATCAGATTTAATATCTTTATACTTATTGAAATATGCGTTTCCGAACCGGGTAATAAAGCCAACAATCTTTCCTGTTCTTTTATCCAGTTTATCATTTTCATCTACACGTTTAATTGCTGTGTGAATCATGGTATCAAACAGATCTTGGACATGGGCGAATAGTTCGCCGATGCGAGTGGAAAGTGGTCTATTCATTTATAAACGATAAGGCGGTTTGGATATCGGAAGTTGGTTGGTTACAGGCAAAGTTTTTGCAAACGTATGCGGTTGGTTTCCCATTAATACTATTTTGTGTACTGGTCCAATTTGCCAATTGTTCTAATCTATTATCACTAACTGATGTATCTTTGAACAACAACACTTTATGGGGAGCATAGCTAGACCTAATTGTATGTAGAAATTTTGTGGTATTTCTATTTCTACTATCACCAACAATTACAATTTCTTTAGAATTTTGTGTATCGAACATAAAACCAGTAAGCATAAGGGTATAACCTGTTGGTGCTCGGTTTACATCTTCTGAGAAAGCGCGAATCGTTTTTTCTGCCAGTTCTGCCCAATTGGTATTGCCAGTTATTCGGGTCAGCTTTACCATATTCATGACAGCTACGGAATTTCCAGATGGAATCGCACCATCATAGGCAGTTTTTGATCGTACAATCAATTTTTCTGATTGGTCAGATCCCAGGAAAAATCCACCATTTTTATCATCCCAAAAATCCTCTACCATGATGTTCATCAGATCCAAGGCTTGCGAAAGATATTTTGTAGCAAAAGTTGCTTCATATAGTTCCAATAAACCCCACGCCATAAATGCATAATCGTCAAGATGAGCATCAAGGGCGGCTACGCCATTGCGATAACGTTTTAATAAGCGTTCTCCTTTTGAAATTGAATGTAGCACAAATTCAGCAGCCTTTTCAGCAGCTTCTAGGTATACAGGTTCATCAAGTACAATGGCCGCTTTCGAAAGAGCTGCGATCATTAATCCATTCCAATCAGTAAGTATTTTATCATCTTTTAAAGGATGAATTCTTTTTTCACGAATATTGAATAACTTTTCTCTAGCAGACTCAATTTCGTTGCTTCCATTGGTATTATAATTTTTTAAGTGAGGAATATTCAATCTGGTTATTTTACCGCTTGATTCATCTCTGTAATTTCCTGGTGTTGTAATTGAAAAAATATCATTGAACTCTTTACCGTAATCTTTCCCTAATACTTCTTTAATCTCTTGCTCAGTCCAGATATAGAATTTTCCTTCCTCCCCTTCACTATCAGCATCTTCAGCAGAAAAAAAACCACCTTCTGGTGCAGTCATATCACGAAGAACATAGGTGAATATTTCCCTAGCTGTTTGCGAGAATATATCCTCTCCAGTAATATGATAAGCTTCTGTGTAAGCCAAGGCTATCATGGCTTGGTCATAAAGCATCTTTTCAAAATGTGGTACGAGCCAATGACGATCTGTGGAATAGCGGTGGAATCCAAATCCAATGTGATCATAAATACCGCCAAGCCGCATTTTCTTTAAGGTCTTTGTGGCCATATCAAGGGCAATTTTGTTATCAAAACTGTGGTGGTAACGCATGAGAAATATCAAATTATGGGGAGATGGAAACTTTGGCGCACTAAAAAATCCACCATATTCTTCATCGAAACCATTACGAAACTGATCATAGGCCCTGTTGATTAATTCTATTGAAAAGTTGTTACCTGCTGGCTTTGAGTTTAGCCGATCAAGGTAGTTTTTAACCTGACCAACAGAAGCCATTATATCTTCCCGTTTAGAGTTCCAGGAATCAGCGATCATTGGTAAAATTTGGAATAGCCCTGATCTACCACCGCGCTTGTCTTTTGGAAAATAGGTACCGGCAAAAAATGGTTCTTTTTCCGGTGTCATTACGATTGTGAGAGGCCAGCCTCCGCCACCGGTCATAGCCTGACAAACCGACATATATACATGATCTATCTCTGGCAGTTCTTCCCGGTCTACTTTGATCGAGATGAAACTGTCATTTAATAATTTTGCGACGCTATCATCTTCAAATGATTCGTGTTCCATCACATGACACCAATGACAAGTAGAATAACCGATTGAGAGGAAAATAGGGCGATCCAGTTCCCTTGCTTTTTTAAATGCTTCCTTACCCCATGGATACCAATCAACTGGGTTATCAGCATGTTGCAGGAGATAAGGACTTTGTTCATTCGCAAGGCGATTCATTTTAGATCCTTTGTTTTTATCATTATGACTATCTGCTTTTGTTTTCGATGTACAGCCCGAAAAAATGAGGATTATGAGCAATAAACCTATTTGTTGGTATCGTACCATAGCCGAACTTGGAATTTGAGCACGTACCCTGTAATTTCAAAAACTTAACCGTTTATGATATACTTAAAACCATAACCTTTAAATGATAAATACATGACTTATCTGAATTTCATCTTAGTTTATCTTTTTGCGTTGATTGCTATTGGTATAGTCAAATCGCGTAAAATCCATACACAATCAGATTTTGCACTAGCTGGCAGGGCACTTACACCATGGGTCTTGGTAGGAACAATGCTGGCTAGTTGGATCGGAACTGGATCCATATTAGGCAATGCAGGAAAAACCTATGAAACTGGTATGGCGGCGCTCATGCTGCCAATTGGCAGCATTTTAGGGATTATATTATTAACTCGAATTGCAGGAAAAGTTCGCAGCTATGAGAAATATACTGTTCCTGAGATTATTGGTGATCGCTATGGTGCTGTAGCGAGGAATCTGAGTGTCTTTGCTCTAGTGATGGCGTATATGGTAATTGTCAGTTATCAATACAACGCTGGTGGAGCCGTTCTTTATACCATATTAGCTGATAACACAGGTACATCTATAATAAGTATTGAATTGGCTACCATTATTGCAGCTGTATTTATTATTGCCTATACGATGCTGGCAGGTCTTTTGAGTGTTGCCTATACTGATGCAGCTAATAGCATCATCATGACCTTAACTCTAATTATTTCTTTGCCCATATTATGGATTAAAGCTGGAAGTTGGAGCGGCATGGAAACTGCTTTTGCAGCAATGAATAAATCCCAACATATGCAGTTTGGAGGTGTTTATTCTGTAATGGATATAATTAATTTTTGTTTACCACCTTTTCTCTTAGTGATCGGGGATGCCAATATGTACCAGCGTTTTTCTGCCAGCAAGGATGTGCAAAGTGCACGCTATTCCACAATTATTCTGGTTTTTGCTGTGTTATTTATCGAATTGCTTATAATTGCGTCTGCCTGGGTGAGTTCTAGTATGATACCTGAAGCTCAAGTGGGCAAGCATGTTTTGATCTACGCAGCCCATCAATTTTTACCAACTTTTTTGGGTGCAATCATGTTGACTACTATAGTAGGGATCATCATTTCGACTGCTGATTCGTTCTTGTTAGTGCCAGCTAATACGCTAATTAGAGATATTTATCTTAATTATATCAATCCCCAGGCTTCAGAAAAAAATATTGTCCGTTTGAGTCGTTTTTTGGTTCTACTGCTAGGTATTATTGCTTACATCGTATCCATTGGTTTCTCGAAATCTGCTGGTTTTTTCGAACGTGCACTCTATGCCTACACTATTTACGGAGCTGCCATTACTCCTGCGCTGGTGGCGGCTTTATTCTGGCGAGGCGCAACAAAAGAAGGTGCAGTTGCTTCTATTATTTGTGGAACACTGATAACACTTTTTTGGAAAGAACTTCCTGGTTTGTGGTTCTGGCTGCCCACCGAATGGTATATTTCTTTAGATGAAGTACTGCCGGCAATCTCAGGTTCTCTACTGGCCTTAATATGTGTCAGTTACCTTACTAAAAAGACTGATTCCGGTAAGTAAATAAACCTATTTTATTCTTGTAATTCATCCATTAGATTTGATTAATGGAGCATTGCCAAATAAATAAAGTATTTCTGAAATTTTGATCATAATTCTCTGCTCGTCCATCAATTTGATTGGAAGAAAACAAATTTAGCCAGACTAAAAAACTGATTATTTTAAAATAAAATAGAGGTCAATATGGGTGATTATTTAGACAAGATATTTCAAATAGTTCAAGAGGATATTGTCCCTCTTGAACAGGACTTTTTAATGAATGGTTTTTGTCATGTTTTACCCCAATTAAATGAATGTCGGAAAAAAGTAAAAGAGCAGGGCCTTTGGACACCCTATTTATCAGAAGAGTATGGTGGAATGGGTCTCACTCTTGTAGAATTTGCTGCGGTAAGTGAATTGTTGGGAAAAACACCCTTGGGCCATTATTGCTTTAATTCCCAGGCACCAGATATTGGGAATATTGAGTTATTAAAGGACCATGGCAGCAATCATTTAAAATCTGAATTTCTACTACCCTTAATTTCTGGTGAGATTCGAAGTTGTTTTGGAATGACCGAACCGCAGCGTCCTGGATCAAACCCAACCTGGATGGACACATTAGCTGTAAGGGATGGTGATGATTATGTTATTAATGGAAACAAGTGGTTCACCAGCGCTGCGGATGGAGCCAGTATTTGTGTCGTAATGGCGGTAACTGATCCGGAAGCGGAAAATAAATATGAGCAGGCAAGTATGTTTGTTGTACCATTAGATAATCCTGGGTTTAAAGTTGTTCGTAACATACCGGTAATGGGTGATGTGGGTGAAGATTATATGAGCCACGCAGAGACTAGACTAACGGATTGTCGAATTCCAGCTTCGAATATTATTGGAAAAGAGGGAAAAGGGTTTATTCTAGCCCAGGAAAGATTGGGTCCCGGAAGAATTCATCATTGTATGCGCTGGATTGGAATTTGCGAACGGGCTGTGGGGTTAATGTGCGTCAGAGCTTCAAGTAGAGAACTTAGACCCAATAAATTTCTATCGGAAAAACAAACAATTCAGAACTGGATTTCTGAATCTGCAGCAGCAATATATGGTGCCAGGTTAATGGTGCTAGATTGTGCAAAAAAAATTGAAGTACACAGTACCAAGGGTGCACGTAAAGAGATATCTATGATCAAATTTCATGTTGCTGATGTATTAATGAAAGTATTGGATAGAGCAATACAAGTTCATGGTGCCCTTGGTATGACAGATCATACACCACTATCTTTCTGGTACCGCCATGAACGTGGATCACGGATCTATGATGGTGCGGATGAGGTGCATAAAAGTGTCGTAGCTAGAAGCATCCTCAGAGATCAACTTGACTAATTCTGATACTATTCCCGTAAGACCTGAAGAAGCCTTCAATAAGTCACGCCTTGAAGCTTACTTAAAAGGGAAACTAGAGGGTAGTGTTAATTCCCTTGTCGTCCGGCAATTTGGCGGTGGAAAAGCAAATTTGACCTATCTCTTGGATTATGGTGAACGAGAATATGTTTTACGTAGACCCCCCTTAGGACCAGTGGCACCAACAGCTCATGATATGGCCAGGGAATATAAAGTTCTTTCAGTATTGCATGAAAATTTTCCTTATGCGCCACAAGCACTACATTTTTGCGCTGATGAGGAAATTATTGGTGCACCATTTTTTATCATGGATCGAAAAGTAGGGATTGTAATTCGCACAACATTACCGGATAATTTTGCAAAAATGGCAAATGGTCCAGAGTTAATCAGTGCACAATTGATAAATATTCTGGCAGAATTTCACCAGGTTAATTATTCTTCGCTAGGCCTGGATGATTTGGGCAAACCGAAAGGGTTTTTACAGCGTCAGGTAAAGGGTTGGAAAAATCGCTGGGATAAGGCAAAGTATGAAGATCTTCCTGCAGTAGAAAAGATTTATAGTTGGCTTAATGAAAATATTCCTGAGACTAAAAACTATAGTATTATTCACAATGATTATAAACTAGATAATGTGATGTACAATACAAATGATCCCGGCAAACTGATCGCAGTATTTGACTGGGATATGTGTACCTTAGGTGATTCACTGTGTGACTTAGGATCCTTGCTTAGTTATTGGTGTACTACCTCGGATCCAGTGTTTTTTCAAAAAGCCGCATCCATGCCTATTGATGATCGTTTTTATTCGAGAGCGCAGTTGGTCCAGCAGTACGCTGAGATGACCGGATTTGATGTTTCAAATATCCGTTTTTATCATGTCCTGGGTCTTTACCGACTGATTGGTATCGCTGCCCAGATCTACATACGTTTCCTTCGTGGACAAACTCAGGATAAGCGATTTGCCATTTTTGGTAATATGATAAATCTAATTTCGGAATATGGAGTGGAACTTATTTCGGACGCATGATTCTTGCCAGCCCAGGATAGTTCAAACTACCCAGGAAAAGAACACCATTTTCTTCCTCAACGCTGGTAATAGGGGAATATGACTCAGGATCCGGGTCCTGCAGATTATGGATCACATTACCATTTTCATCAATCCCAAGTACAAATCCATGCCTGACCGGTGCGGGTTGCATGAATAAAGGTAATCGAAACACGATTTTCTTCAAAAATGGTTTCGGTGACAGTGCATCGGCATCAGCATTCCGAGGGGTGTACATTGCTATCCAGAATATACCCTTACTACCTGTTGATATACCATCTGGGAAGCCAGGTGTATTTGTAAATATCTTTTCTCTTGTGCCAGACTTAGGACCTTGCAACCAATATTTGCTCACAGAATAATCGTATGTTTCATTGAACAATAGAAACTGACCATTGGGATCAACGGCAACACCGTTTGCAAAGTAAAGTCCATCCAATAGGAGTGTTAAATTTTCTGAAACCGGATCGTAACTGATAATTTTTCCATGGGGCCTGTGTTCAAATAGATCTGCCCTGTAATCATTTACGCCAAATTTTTCAGATGCATCAGAAAAATAAATGATACCATCTGGACCGATATCAACATCATCGGTAAATCCAAAAGGTATTCCATTAATTTCAGTTGCAAGAACACGGATTACTCCATTTTTATTAGCGGATAAGAGTCCTTTCTTCGCATCAGCAATGATCAAGTTTCCCGCAGTGTCAAAATCCAAACCTAGGGGTCGACCTTTGGTATCCGCAAATACTCCAAGATTATCACCATTTGCTGAAAAACGAATAATTGTTCCATCTAAATACGCACCATAAATACGACCTTCATCGTCAACATCTACATCCTCAGGTCCTATCCCTTCATTCTTGCCAATAATATCCACAGCGGCTAAATAATTATTTATTGCATATTGTCCTTCCAACTGCGGGGCTAGAGGAGGTTGCCAGGCGACTGGATCAATCGGTACTGGCCAAGCAATAAGATATAAGAACATTATGATAATCAAACCACCTACATAAGGAATAATTTTCATAATAGTACCCTATTCTAATTATTCGAATATTCAATTCCAGAAAATCCTGGAAGTGAATCTAAAATATCGGGCCCCATTAGTTTTGACGGTGTGTAATAACCACCTGCAAGTTCTTTTTCCAAAAGATATTTTGCGATTGCCATAGCCCCAAAGCCGGTTACATCGTATCCATTTGCTACTTGAAACTTCCCGGAGTATAATTGTCCGGAATCATTTTTAACCTCAGCCCAGACCCACATCTTGGATTGGGTCCTTTTTTCATCACTGTCTCCGCCATTAACAATTTTCTTATCCAGTTTATTCTTAATAAAATTTTGTACGATTCCAAGTTTCATTATAAACAGCCATTTCCTTTGCCTTTTAATCTTATCAATGCCCTTTTGTGTTCGGGGTGTGAATACCGTGATGTTTGGGATACCAGTTGAATAATAAGCTGTTGCTACATCGCCCCAGGGTATACTCATTGCCAATTTTGGTCCCTGTCCATAATCGATTTCTTTTACAGCATGCGCCAAGGGAACATGTTCAATAATACCATTATTTCTTATTCTTCCACCATTGGCCAATCCTTCGATGGATGTCTTAGCTGTGCCAATGCTGGGCCGGCCATTTTCACTAAAAAAGCAGATATTTAGTTCGGTAGCATCGGGTAGCTTTTCTTTTAGAAGATATGATAAACAGTCTGTCGGTATAACATCGAATCCAGTCCCTGGACAAAGAATTATTCCTGCTTCTTCCGCATCCCTATTTTTGCTTTCCGCATACACAAATACATCAATTTCACCAGTTATATCAATATAATGGGTCTTTGATCTGAGGCAGCTGTCAATAAATGGCTTTGCAGTCTTAGAATACGGACCTGCAGCGTTTATCAAGACGGTTACATCAGCTAAAATTTCACCAATTACATTTGGATCATCGAGGGAAAAGATGGAATAGTCAAACCCGTGTTTATCAGCTAGCGCACTAATTTTTACTTGGTTTCTTCCAGCCAGGACAGGTTTAATCCCGGCACCGATTAGCTCTTTTATTATAAGCCGCGCTGTATAACCATTGGCACCGTAAAGCATTAATTTGTCAGACATTATTTCCCTTAGTGTTTTTATTATTCTATCATCCAATTTAATATGCGCTATATTGTAAATGTGATTTTATTATTTTCCATCATTAGAATAATCATTTTTTGATTATCATTAATTAACCGTAACCTAATTATTTAATTTTGAGATATTAAATTGAAGAATAAATTTATATTAACCATCCTGATACTTGTATATGTATCCCAAATTATTAGTCAGGATGAACCAATAATTGACCAGATAAATCCATTATATATCTTGCCGGATAATATGCCCTTACAAACAAAACTTCTTTGGGCAGAAAATGGTTTACTAAGAAAAACAAATTTGTTCCATGTAGATCGGCCCCGGGAAATTGAGCTGCGCACAAAAATGCTGCAGCTGCACCAGAAGTTGGCACTGGGTACTTTAGGATTGATGTTTGCTCAGGGATATCTGGGTTTCCAGTTACAGGATGCCACAACAAATTACATGGAATTAAGTGATCGCCATGCTGCTCTGGGTAAGGTTGCTTTTGGATCCTACCTCACTTCAGCGATGTTGAGTTATACAGCACCTCCAGCATTGCGCTATAACCAAAAAATTGATTCAATCAGGATCCATAGGTGGCTGTCAATTGTCCATTTTGCAGGAATGATCGCACTACCATACTTAGGTAAAATAGTTTCTAATCCAGGAAACTATAACCTGACATATAATGAAGCACTTACGATTCACCGCAGTGTAGCACTCACAACAATCAGTTCAATGACTTTGTCAGCATTAATAACATTCTTACCATTTTAATATGACTTTTAGATTTACTTTTCTTTATCTATTGCCATTCCTTCTAATCGGGCAGACCTTTGAAGTGAGTAAGGCCAGTAAAATTACCTATTACGGTTCACATTATGCCCATGACTGGCAGGGGCATTCTACAGGCATCAGCGGTAGAATTATATATGATGCTGATGGCCAAACAGCAAACAGTTGTTCTCTGCGTGTTAATCTGGCAACCTTTGATAGCGGAAATTCAAACCGGGATTCAAACATGCTGACCTATCTGAATGCCTTTCAATACCCAGATGTAATGTTTGTTTCAAATGAAATTTCCGTGGAGGGTATAATTGCGTCCATCAAAGGACAACTTAGATTTCATGGAATTACAAAAGATGTAAACCTCACAGCTGATATATCACTCACTGATAGATTTAATGCGGAAGGATCATTTACTATTCTGCTATCTGATTATGAGGTTGAAAGACCCGCATTACTTTTTAAAAAGATTGCAAACGAAATGAAATTAAAATTTCATATTGTTGCAAAATAAATTTTACCCCAATGGTTAAGATTTATTTAATAGAATAAAATTTAACTGGTTTGATCTTTATCGCTGTACTGCGTAGTTAACCATGTCCTTGCCATTGGTAATATACCTTTTCCTATTGGTTAATTAAATATACGGTCGGTGAATTAAAAGAAAATTTTATAATACAAAGGTGTGGGTAGCCATCGTGTCGCATATAGGATCATTTTTATTTGCCAGGGTAGTATATATGTTTTTTTACCATTGTCTATTGCTTTTACCATTTTCCTTGCTGCATCTTCAGTTTCCAGTAAAAAGGGCATTGGGAATTTATTCTCGTCCGTCATTTCACTCACAATAAATCCAGGGCAAATTGTAGTAATTTGAATTTTGTATTTTTTGAGTGCCATTCGCCAGCTATTGGCTAACATGCGTACAGCAGATTTTGAGGCTGAGTATCCGCCATGATAAGCAATGGGCCTGAAACTAGCGATGGAACTGATGATCACAATTTTTCCAGATGAATTTTCCTTCATCGTTGGCACAAAAGGAATAATTGAATTGGTAACACCGAGGATATTGGTTGAAAAAACCTGGTTGATTTGGGTGGCTTCTCCAGAACTTATTTTGTCAGAATAGGCTACCCCTGCATTTGCAATGATAATATCTATACCATTAGCAGCGGCTATGAAATCTTTTGCCGTTTTTTCAGAACTATCCTGATCGGTAACATCTACTGTATAAGTAAACACATTTAATGCACCCGATTCCTTACATTGCTGGGCAATACTCTGTAGCTTCTCAGATCTGCGGGCTGAGATGCCAAGGGTTGCACCGCGTTTAGCAAATTCTATTGCCAGCGCTGCGCCAATTCCACTACTGGCGCCAGTTATAAATATCTTTTCACTCATAAGTTTTCCACATATTTACGGTTGGTTGATCTGCGAAATTCATCTAGGACTGAATATTCGCTAAAATTTTTCATGGTCAGGCGCAATAAGATACCAGCCAATTTCGTAATGAGTTAGGAATTTGGTGTTTGCTTGTGTCCATTAGTAATTCAATTTAAGTTCTTAAAATATTCCGTCTTTATTCTAAGGAAAATTATGCTAGGAGGCAACTGATCACAATGAAAGGCGAAAACAGAGTTTTAGATCGCCTAGAGAATGTTGAGTTATTGCTCACTTGGGTCATCCCTGGTTCAGGTTTGGTCTTGGGTGCCTATAAGTGGGTGATTCAAGAGCACGCACCTTATTTCTTCTTTTTCACGTTAATACCGCCGATCGTTTTTGGCTATATTGTTGTATATCTTGCGACCCGTCACTGGAAACTCTGGGTATGGCGTACCAACCTCAGCCGGGATGGCTTTCAACCTACCGTAGGGTTGATCTGGGGTGGTATTACCCAGCTGCTGTTATTTTGTGTGGGCAATGTATTGCCCTTTACTAGCACATTTTCCGGTAAGTTGGAATGGATAATTATAATAATGTTTGTTAGTACGGTTTTTGGGTTATTAAACGATATTCTTTCAATGGAAGATGGATTTATTGCTGTCTTCAACCGTGCTCATTATAAAAAGGAAGGATCCGTGCGTTCCGTTCTTAGCTATGGAGTGGTGCTTTATGGCCTATATTCATTTATTTTTTCACTCCTTTGCATGGTGGGTCATTCGTTCCTGATGGGGCCGGTGCCGCTCTCATTTTTTGCTTTGCTGACTGCCATAGGGTCATTTCTATTAGTCATGCCCTTTTTACTGATTAACTATCGCAATTACCAATTATTAGAACAATACAAGGATATCAGGGATGATAGGGTTGAAAAAACCGTATCCATTTCTTTACTGATTAAATACAGAAAACAAATTTTTCAAGCTATGCTAGCTCTGTTTAGTGCGAGCCTAGTGATCTTTGTTGCCTGGGTTGTGGAAATGTCGAAGCGTGATATCCCTGACTTTGTATCGCAGGATATCCATTTACCATACGCTCAGATCACGGCGCCAGGAGACACAAGCCTACTGGTAGATCTTATTCCAGGAAAAAAGGGACCATTTACCCTTTGTCCAGATTTTGATGCTCGGATACGTCGCTATTCTTGGGTCCCGCAAAATCAAGAGGATTTACTGACATTGGTACCTAACTATCATGAAACGGTAAATGCAGTATCATTGAACGATCAAGTTATTTCCATGGCAGGTCCGATAAAAATACCTGGAGATCAGGCCGGTAAGGAATACAGAATTGGTGTTAAAGGCACTGAAGATGATCAGATCGCAGAATATGTTATTCTTGTCTTGCCAACTAGTTTCTTACCATTACAAGTCAAGATCCATGATTATAATAAGGTCGGTGATGGTTTTATCTTCTCTGGGAATTTTGTGGTACAGAAGTTCAGGGATTGGTCCATGATTTTTCGTGACATTTATGAAGAGTGGGGTACTGAAGGTGCCTTGGGATCGCTTTTTAATACGATTTATACTCGGTTTACTATTCCAAAAAAAGCAACTGAGCAAACGGATGCTACTGTCCCAGAACCAGACCGGCCATATTTACCCTATACTTATGTACTGGATAAATATGGGACACCTTTATTCTACAAGATGGCTGGAATGGGTTTTGCCGCTTTCCGTCCTTATAAATATGGTTTTCATTTTGGAATGGTTCATCAATATACCCAATATGCTATTGGCCTAGGTCGTACCAACCTGCTGGATGAGAATTTCAAACCGGACGGTTCCCAGATCATTCCATTGGCGGATGTAAAAACGGAACTTCATGATTTTCGCTGGCTGGATGATGGTCGAATTATACAACTTGGCGCGAAAGAGCATCCCTGGATAGATGGTCGTTTAGAAAAAATTGAAAGTGGTTATATTTATATCACTGATGAAGAAGGGAATATACTGTTGGAATGGGATTCATATGACCATGTACCCATCGAATTAAGTGTAGCGCCAGTAGAGGACTGGTCCATGCGGACCTATGATTACTTTCACATGAATAATGTCACACCACTTAGTGATGGAAACTATCTAGTTTCTGCACGACATACACAGACAATCATGAAGATTGATGGCACCACAGGGGACGTGCTCTGGCATATGGGTAAGGGTCGCGCAAATGAGTTTACTTTCATAAATGATCCTTTTAATGGTTTTTCGCATCAACATGCATCCTATGAACTGGAAAATGGAAATATACTCCTCTTTGATAATGGTTTAGACCATACACAAAAACTGTCCCGAGTTCTAGAATATAACGTTGATGAAATAGCTAAGACCGCAACATTAGTTTTCAGCAAAGAATTTCCAACGTATCAGGCTTATGTGGCTGGAAATGCTTTTCGTCAAGAAAATGGTAATACAATAGCTGCTTTTGGTTCACAAGGCTATGTTGAGGAATTTGATGATCAGGGTTGGCCAGTACTTTCGTACAGACAAGGGGGTTTGATTTACCAGGCCATGAAGTCGAAACTTCCTTGGAGAAATAAATAATTAATAAGGAGTAGCTAATGGATAAAGATAACCAGTCTTTTGAAACAAAATTGATTCATACCGGTGAACCGCGGCCCCGCATCAATGGTGCGATAAATGTTCCCATATTTCAAAGTTCGACCTATGAATATACTGGAGAGGGCAGTTACCATGATGTTCGATATTTACGTTTAAGTAATACACCAAATCACCTGGCCCTGCACAAAAAGCTCGCCGCCTTGGAAGGATCAGAAGCAGCATTGGTTACTTCAAGCGGAATGAGTGCTATAGCCACAGCTTTGCTTACGTTTTTGAAAGCAGGTGATCACTTGCTTGCTCATAATACACTATATGGTGGAACAGCAGACTTTGTGAATAATGAATTGCCTACGTATGGTATTGAACGTGATCTGATCGATGCTTCAAACCACAGTGAATGGGAATCCAAATTAAAGCCAAACACCAAGGTGATTTATATAGAAACGATTACCAATCCGCTTATGGATGTACCGGAACTAGGAAAAATCATAGAATTCGCTAAATCGCATGCGCTTATATCAATGATTGACAACACTTTCGCGAGTCCTGTTCTATATTGTCCTGTGGTAGAGGGATTTGATCTTTCTCTGCATTCCTGTACAAAATATATCAATGGTCATTCTGATATTGTTGCCGGTGCCGTGATCGGTAGTGCCGATTACGTGGGTCAAGTAACAAAAAAATTAAACCATCTGGGCGGATCTCTTGATTCGAATGCCTGTTTTTTGCTGCATCGAGGTATAAAGACATTAGCCTTACGTATGAATAAACAATGTGAAAATGCTCTGCTTATTGCCCGTTTTCTTGAAAATCATCACCAGGTTAAAAAAGTAAATTTCCCAGGATTGGAATCCAGCAGTAGTTTTGAACGTGCTCAAAAATATCTATGCGGTTTTGGTGCCATGCTAAGTTTCGAAATAGATGGTGATGTTGATCAGGCCGATCAATTCATAAATCATTTGCAATATGCCATCAGTGCGCCCAGCCTTGGCGGAGTAGAAACACTGGTAACTCGCCCGGTCACTACATCTCATGCACTGATGGATCAAGCCGAACGAAAAGTAGCGGGAATTTCCAATACATTAATTCGTTACTCAGTGGGTATTGAATCAGTAGATGATCTAATTGCGGATCTACAACAAGCGCTGGAACATATTGGTTAATAATAGATCTTAAATTTATTAATTATTCACTAGCTGTATTGATAATCGCTGGTTTGGAATTAGACTGATCTTGGGGTCTTTCATGTATGATTTATATAGTATTATGTAACTTTCATAGCCAAAGTAGAGCAAGAAATGGCAGAAAAAGATTTCAATACATTCCTGGATTTCTATCCATTTTATCGTAAGGAGCATACCAAGCCATTAACCAAGTTGTTTCACTTTGTTGGTTCCTGGTTTTCCCTTTGCTGTCTGGTAATGTTTTTCCAAACGATGGACTGGCGATGGTTTCTCGCCAGCCTGACTGCTGGTTATGGTTTTGCCTGGTTTAGTCATTTCTTTATTGAAAAGAATAAACCAGCCACCTTCAAGTATCCCGGCTATAGCTTTATCGGAGCCTGGGCCATGTTCTTAGAAATACTGCGCGGCAAACAGCAGATATTTGGCCGGAAACTATTTTAGGGATATTAAAAATTTTTTAGGATTCAGACGTTTTCAACTAGGGGCGGGTTATTCTTGTATTTATTTTCTGGTTTTGGCCCCAGGTCCCGCTGATAATATTCAAATGTTTTTCCTGTGCCCTGCCAGTTATCTA
>JBJKZU010000084.1:0-20000 GCA_045569095.1 Fidelibacterota bacterium | reverse complement strand
TTTCTACAGCGGCAATAAATGGACTGGAATTGCTATATAATGGGCGTTTATCCTGTTTTATGTTAGCTGATAATGCTATCCCAAAAATAGCATAGAAAATGACAACGGTTTTAAATAAGTGCATTGTTTTATCCTTCCGACAAAATCTAATTAGATTTCATTATAAAATTTTTTTATAACATTATGAAAATATTACTGATCAAAGCTCGGTATTCTACCACGAAAACGATATTTTATCCAACAGTCTCAAACTTAATATGAACCATCTATCAATTCGTATCATTTAATTAACAAAGTAAAACTAATCTATATTACTAACTTAATAGGTGAGCAATGTCACATAGTATCACAGTTTCAATCCAATACTTATTTGGTGTGTTGTTTTCAATATACCATAATCTACATAAGCATAATCCACCGCTATCTTGGTTGATCCCGCCACAACCATTGTACCTAAGCCAATACTAAAGCCAGCTGTGTCATGACCGAAATGTGTACCACCACGAACAAATACCAAATCTTTAAAACCATACTCTAACCCGATACAAGTATATACCGTATAATCACTGGGATATAACCCATCTACAGCAACCGTTAACCGATGAATATCGCTCTTCTTAAATATACTTGTCTTACCCAGAATATCATTCGATAATCCTAAACGAAACATCAATGGTAAAGGGAAATCATCCGTTACACGCAATAGTCTGCCATCTACATCAATTGTATCTGGAACCGTCTGCTGTAACCCCGTGCCATGATACTGAACCTCTGGGCCAAAGTTGGATATACTCATTCCCAAGACAAATCCATAAATACCCGTATCAAAATTGGAACCTAAATCAAATGCAATGGTCTGCATCAGAGTCGTATATATCTCGTCTCGGATATAATTCAGTGATCCACCTACCTTCAATCGATCAGTTAATGTCCTGGCATAGGTAAATCGTAGTGCCATACTCAATGCTCTGAAATCCTCACCGGTACCATCAGGATAAAATTCATTGGTAACTGCCATTGGACCTGAATCTAAATAAAACAAATGTAAACCGAAAAAATCCGACCCGCTAAGCCGCCGCCCGTAAGAAAATACATTATGTGTAATCCCTGCTATATAACTGCTCTTACCATAAACCAACTCACTACCCGATAAATATGCAATAGCTGCTGCATTATAAGGAATACCACTAACTCCACGACCAGCAGCAACAAAAGCACCACCCATTGCCATGGCTCGGGCGTCCGTTTCCAACTTTAGCCAGTTACCTGCCGCTGTCGCTACCTTCGTTACTACATCAGGCAAATCACGGTATTGACCATGAAGTATGGTAAATAATAATGAACACATGATGATAAATCTGTAATTCATCGCACTACTGCAAATTTTCCGATATGTTCTAATCCTTCAGATTCTACAATATAAATATACAATCCTGGTGATACCAGTTCACCACCTGTTGATTTCAAATCCCACCAACTGTTACCATCATAAACATTGTCATGATTAATGCTATGAACAATCTCTCCGCTGATAGTGAAAATAGAAATTCTGCAGTGTTGGGGCAGATGTGTGAAACGCATACGTCTTTCATTGGTTGTCTCATTAAAACGTGATCTAACCAAGTATGGATTAGGAACAACTTTGATCTGACTGAGCTCATCCTGCATTACTTTGTGTGGTTTACCCAATTCAGACATATCAACAATCCAATTATCTCCATCTATGAAAAACTTTTTCGGTTTGATAATCACATAACTTTCATTAGTCCAAGGATATTGAATTTGCCAAGCCAGATCATTAATACCGTCACCATTATCATCAATATACTCTGGACTAGGTTCCTCACCTGACGTAATTCCGGTAGCAGCCCACATCATCCCTTTATGAAAGACAACATCACCTTGTTCATAAACCGCTGACTCTTCATATAGATTATTTGATACTTGTTGATCCAAATAATTAAAATCCAAACGGATGTTAAATGAATATATGTCTTGTAACTCTGCCCCAATTAAAAGCATATCATTAGTAAATTTTACTTCTTCATTCCGCGTCCACATGCAATCCACAGCACCATTGTCAAAATCTGGTGGAAGTGTACCTGAAACACCTAAATCAGAATGATCCAGGCCAACTTGGCGATTAGTAGTAAGGTTTTTAATTTGAAAGGGTAATACAGTTGGAAAATTGGTGCAATAATTATTGCGAACCGTATCCCCCACTGGTGATGAAAAAAACTCAATAATATAATCAAAATTTAATCTACGATCATAGCTCGCCTGGCTATTATAATTAAATTCTATATCTATAATTTTTATAATCGTACTGTCGAATCCATCAGACCATTCAAATTCTACATTTTCCAAAGAAACAGGAACCAGTTTTGGTAAATTATCAAATTGAAAACGAATACCATCCAAAATATCGCTGATCTGGTCCATCGGTGCAATTATCCGATATACAGGAATGAATAATTGTCCATCATTCTCATATGTTCCTGGCAAACCAGACAACAACGTTTTTTCTTCACCGGTTAAATCAGAAAATATATAGCTCGTATCTATATCCACCGGTTGTTGATTTACTTTATCATTTATCTCAAAGACATAAATTAGTGGGTTTTCACAAGCCATTCCTTCTACTGCAGATTCACCAAGATCTGCCTGTACTTCGAATTTGTATAACTTACCGGCTAAATCTGAACGGTCAACTATTATATAATATTTTTCACCAGTACCAACATTTTCCGAATTACCCATAAAAAATTCTGAGGTGTTTTCTTCATCAGGGAAGGTAATGTTACTTGCATAATATCCAGGTACTACCGTAGTAAAATTTGAATCCTCCTGTGATTCTCCCTTTAGCGATTCGAGACTAGGATAACCACTTGTTCCATCTGTGGATGTAAAATGACCAGGATTATCTATTGACCATATTGTATCTGCATCAAATATACCATCACCATTATCATCTACATATTCTATAGAAAAAGTTCTAATACCAATATCATAGGCGGTAACTGAATATGTATACTCTATGCCATCTTCCACTAATGTATCGATTAAAGCATATGAAATACCCGAATTTTCGCCCAAGCTAAATCGTGGATTTAATGGATCAGGTCCAAATATGCTAGTTCCTCGAGCTTCATTTGCTTCGCAAACATCATTGCGAAATATGCAATGATTGATATCTTCATCTTCTGATAAATCAAATTGTTTGAATGGTTTCCAGCCAATAAAATTACCACTATAATCATATAACCGATCATTTGCGCTCCCCCAGGTTATACCTCCATCAGTACTTTTATAAATCCTGTATCCCTCAAAGTCACTATAGCCTGTCAATCCATCGATTGAATATTCAGCAGAATTGTCCCAAGATAGGTATACTTTCTGGTGATCAACCGTAGCATATACCTTTGGATTATTAGGCGCGGTAAAACCAGGATTTTCCTGTGCATTCATTTTAGCCGAAAAAAACAAAAAAATACATATTAGTCTTTTAACATTATCCATCACAGTTTCAATCCAATACTTATTTGGTGTGTTGTTTTCAATATACCATAATCTACATAAGCATAATCCACCGCTATCTTGGTTGATCCCGCCACAACCATTGTACCTAAGCCAATACTAAAGCCAGCTGTGTCATGACCGAAATGTGTACCACCACGAACAAATACCAAATCTTTAAAACCATACTCTAACCCGATACAAGTATATACCGTATAATCACTGGGATATAACCCATCTACAGCAACCGTTAACCGATGAATATCGCTCTTCTTAAATATACTTGTCTTACCCAGAATATCATTCGATAATCCTAAACGAAACATCAATGGTAAAGGGAAATCATCCGTTACACGCAATAGTCTGCCATCTACATCAATTGTATCTGGAACCGTCTGCTGTAACCCCGTGCCATGATACTGAACCTCTGGGCCAAAGTTGGATATACTCATTCCCAAGACAAATCCATAAATACCCGTATCAAAATTGGAACCTAAATCAAATGCAATGGTCTGCATCAGAGTCGTATATATCTCGTCTCGGATATAATTCAGTGATCCACCTACCTTCAATCGATCAGTTAATGTCCTGGCATAGGTAAATCGTAGTGCCATACTCAATGCTCTGAAATCCTCACCGGTACCATCAGGATAAAATTCATTGGTAACTGCCATTGGACCTGAATCTAAATAAAACAAATGTAAACCGAAAAAATCCGACCCGCTAAGCCGCCGCCCGTAAGAAAATACATTATGTGTAATCCCTGCTATATAACTGCTCTTACCATAAACCAACTCACTACCCGATAAATATGCAATAGCTGCTGCATTATAAGGAATACCACTAACTCCACGACCAGCAGCAACAAAAGCACCACCCATTGCCATGGCTCGGGCGTCCGTTTCCAACTTTAGCCAGTTACCTGCCGCTGTCGCTACCTTCGTTACTACATCAGGCAAATCACGGTATTGACCATGAAGTATGGTAAATAATAATGAACACATGATGATAAATCTGTAATTCATCGCACTACTGGCAAATTTTCCGAAAAATCATCTGCACCTTCCGCTTGAACAACATATACATAGAGCCCTGGTGCTATTTCCTGGTTATTAATAGTCCTTAGATCCCACCATTCATTACCATCCATTTCACTCTGGTGATTCAAAGTAAATACTTGCTCTCCACTAATAGTGAAAATAGAAATAGTACACACTGATGGTAGGTTGGTAAAACGTATCCTGCGAACATATTTATCCTCGTTGAAATTTGACCTCGATATATAGGGATTGGGTACAACCTTGATATTTTCTGTTATATCTTGGGCATGCACACCAGGATAAATCTGTACATAATTAGGGTCCAGAATAGTAGTGCCCCGGGATGTCTCCAAACTTTGGTAACCATTTGGGCTAGACCAGTGATCCGGATTCGCATTAGACCAAACCGTATCGGGATTAAAACCACCATTTTCGTCTGCTATCCAATCAATAACAAAATCAGCTTCAACCCCCATATCATATGCAGTAATTGAATATGTATAGTGCATTCCATTAACTACATTTGTATCAACAAAGTAATAATTGTATTCTATACCATCTATCACAACCAGCGTATCAATTCCTTCAAATCCAGTGTCAGATCCTAAACTATACCATGGCTGCATTGGATCGGGACCTGAAATGGACCTTCCGCGGTTATTGCCAGAAGCACAATTACTATTTTCGTAAATACAATGGCTACTATCAGCAATTTCATTCAGATCAAATTGAGCAAGTGGCTGCCATCCTACGAAAATATCGTTATTATCATAAATTCTTTTATCAATTGAACCCCAGTTTGTACCACTGTCAATACTCTTATATATTTTGTATCCTTCAAAATCCGCATATCCAGTGACTACATCTTTTGATAATTCGGAATTATTGGACCATAAAAGAGTGACTTTTTTATCATCTGCTAACGCTTTTACAAACGGTTTTGCCGGCGGTGTGTAACCTTGGTAATGAGAATTATACATGATCTGGGCAAACCGAGCATTATTAATTAAATCAGTTTCATTTTGTCCAAAAATAATACAAAAAGAAAAGGGTACTTCTTCACCAACATCTAGATCAAATGGACCACAACTCATTATTAATACACAATCAAGGCCATCATCAAAAGCATCTTCTTTTTCCAATCCATCTAATGAATCAAAATGTGGATTCAATTCCAAGTCAAGGTCAGTATCCGGGTTAGGGGTATGAAAAAACCAGGCTTTTTCATCATCACTAAGATTTACTGTATCACCAGACATAACCTTTAATAAAATTTCTTCTTTATTTCTGGCTACGGGGCGACCCGGGCTCCCTGCACAGCAGTTTGTGTTACTCTCCCGCGTTACAACTCCTGGTCTGTTATACCAGTCAAACCAATGCCAATCTGTCATTTTCAAGGGTTCACCAGGATAAATATCCGGAAATCCATCTAAATCAAGATCAATTTCCTTCGTTGATATAGGTGAGTCTAAAAGCTGAGTAGCCACTATTCCAAAATCATCTCCACGATTTTCACTATCTTTCATACTGTAACCTTGTGGTCCATTACTACTACCATCATAATCACCAATCATGGCCATACTAATTACCATTGATTCATCACTTACTTCAAATCTTTCCCAATAATATTTCATGTAATCATCGTCGTTCGAGTGAACTGCAAAATTTCCATTAATATCAGTTGAAAGCACATCTGCGTCCATATAAAAGCCAAGAAAGAAATTTTTATAATTAAATCCTTTCCCCCGGTTGAGTTTGGTTCCATCTGGCATGATCATTGCTTCGTGTGTTACCCCATTTTCGTCAATCCAATCCCCACTTTCATTACGCACTTTCACTGTAACAAACATTATATCTTCTGCATAAGAAACCCCATACGAATGTGCCTCTGCCATTATACGTAACCCCATGGGGTATCCAGTCTGAAGATATTCATTGTTTGTACTTACCACGTTTGCCCTATGTGTCCAGCGATCATCAAATTCCATATAAACGTCATTGTCAGATATAAAGCGTCCTGGAACCTCCTCCCAGCAATCAGGATCTTTCCTTGAACCACTACAATTAGGCAGGTCTTCATTATAGTCTTCAGCCCACCATCCTGGCCAAAAAGATTCGTATTCATTTGTTTCTGGATTGAATTCAGTAGGCCATGTTTGTGAAAAAGAACTGTGCGCAAGTAATGGGTATGTATCTGCTGGGTCAGTAAAAGGTGTATCTCCAAATATTTCACCTGAAACAACTTCAGTATTATGTGTAGCTATTCGCGCTTTAGTGGATGCATGCCAATCTGTGTTCCAGGTAGGACTATATCTTGTAAACCAAGATTCAGCAACATTTGCACCGTAATAATAATAGTCATCATCTGCCGTCCACTCTTCTTTATCTTCACCATATTCATAAACATCAAAATCATCTGTTCTTTCTTTAAGTTTTGGTCGTAGTGCCCAAGGATATATTAGTCCAATCCTCGCATTTGATTTATTTGGGTCGGTCTCTCCTTCAACACTAATAAATATTGAACCATCATCCTCATCAATGCCCCACTGATATATATCATTTACAAATTCAGGGTCATCAATTTTTGACAAACTATCCGGTTGCCAATTACCATAATCATTATTAGCGTCGAATAATATGCCCACAAAATTAGTATCCCCATCAGTAAACCAAGCGTTGTAAGCATCAGATGATTGCCAAGTCTGACGCAAAATTGCACCACCACTCTGAATAGATTCATATATATTCCAGTTAAATTTTGAGGAATACAGGTGCCCCGACACTCCAGCTAGCATACTTACTGCTGGCAAATAGGCATACTGACCCCATAGGCCGGCAGGATGTTCGTCCCAGTTGATAAAATTTCCATAATTGGTTATAGCATTTTTTACTTTTCCCTGGATTAAATAACCTCTAGCTCGGTCGGTCATAGGATTTGTTGGAAACGGATAATCACCTATTTTATTATAACGATTAGGTAAAAATTTCTTTGGCGTGGCTGGTGCCTTATAAATTAATGGCTCTTTGGCCAATGCTTGAATACTGAACAAAAACGAAATAATTATTATTTTGATCATTTGATTATTCAAAATCAATTTTGACAAAAAAGTTGATTTCTCTAGGATTATGAAACCACCAAGGTTGATCATAAAACGAACCTGATTTGTCATGCTGTGAATCTGGTAGTCCAACATAGTTGGTATAGTATTCACCTGGGTCATCCGCTTTTCCCGTTAGTGGGTATACGTCAAGTGAGTTGACAATATTGAATGCATTATAAATAGTGAGGCCTAGAGATACTATTTGTTTCTGATATTTAAATCCTTTAAAAAAGGATACATTGATCATTCGAAAGGGTGATTTCCTTTTGGCGTACTTATTTTCGTAATCAATCTGCGGATCGCGACCATTAAATATATATGGCGTATATGGATATCCAGACTGATAAAAAGCTGTGATACCTCCTCTAATACCAAATGGTAATTTGGAATAAAAAGAAAATGTTAAGTCATGGGGACGATCGAAGGGCATAAGAAATTCCTGGGAAGGTGCATCTACGATTAAGCCGCCTGATGCAGCCCAATCATGTTCTGAATTACCGGTTGCGATTGAGCGCGTATACTGAAGCATCATGCTGTAGGTCAATCCACGATTCTGCAAAGTGAAATCAATCCCTCTTGCACTGGCAAAGTCATTGTTGGCAAATATTTTATATTTGTATATACCGGAGCGAGTGTTTTGGTACCCAGACATTTGATCCATTTTCTTAACCCAGGTCATAATTGAGTAAGCCCAATAGCGGTTAAATTGAACATTAAACCCTGATTGGTATTCCTGGGTACGTGCTGCATTCATTGATGCATTACCAATATTACCATCTGCCTCGACAAATAGGTCTTCTGGATTATCCAAACGATTCGTATTCAGAAATATATTTTGGTAGACTGGTGTCTGGTAATATAGACCATAGTTAAAGGTAAAAGTTGCCTGGTCTGTAATCACATGGCTTATCCCGATTCGTGGACTAATTTTATAAAACCATTTAGAATCAGTAAAAATTACTTTCTGGTTAGCAAATCCTGGATTAGGGCCTACATCTTCACTTGCATCCCAAGAATTATTATTATTTTGATCTGAATAATAAAATGGTTTACCTGGTGAAAAATGACCTAAAGTATCAGCCCACAGTTGTGTATTATAGTTCACCATATCCACCCTGATCCCTGCGTTAATTACCATCCACGGAACCTCAAATGTATTTTGGATATATGTTGAAAATTCTTCTGGTTCTCTATAATCATCCCATTTGCCATTTTTATTTGAATCAGTAAATTTTTCTCCAGCTTCCCATCTGCCATTACCCTCTCCAAAATCAGGTTTTTCATATTCCTCATCAATAGGCATTAGACCATCAGGCCCAGTATCTTCCCAATATTCTGCAAAGGTCTGAGTAAATGCAGCTTCCCCAAGCCAAGGTTTGTTTATTTCATAAAAATTTAATTTATGCGTTCGGTAATCAAAACCGAACCTAATCTTGTAAGAATCAGAAAGCTGGGAAGTAAGATCAATCCTAAATTCATTTGTTTCAACGCGAGATTCAGAATAATAGTTATCATGACCCCCAAAAGCCATACCCTCATTCCAAGCGTAACCACCCAAGATTGTTGGCATGTAATAATTGGGATCATAAGGGTGCCCAGTATAGTTTGTACCTAAAAACCATCCTCGACCCCCTAATGGATTAGCTTGCGGGTTAAGGGCTGGATCCTGGAGTATCTCCAGCTGTTTGTGACGATAATCAAGAAATGGCTGATAATCTTCATACATTTGTGGGGCGAGCCAATAACTTCCATCCTTTTCTTTCAAACTGAATACCAATTCTGGTCCATCCCATTGACCATCATTATAATGCGGACCACTAATATCAGTCCATGGTTCACCTACATCCCAATTACCATTGCCGTTAAGATCTGTAAATTCCTCTGCGGACTCCCAGTTATACAAACCTGGCTCTGCACCATAGTACCAACCACTTCTGGAGTCAACCATCGTATAATATATTGTATCACCGATGTCAGATATTGTATAGGGTACTATATAAGGGTTGTTCGGGTCAGAAATATCACTATAAGGCCCGGCAGGATGTCGCCATTCAAACCAGTTTGGGAAACCATCATTGTCATTATCATTCCAGCGTACTCCAATAAACTGGTCTTGTATAAAACGGGCAGCTCTTACAGTATAAAATGTATTGCTTGATAGTGAATGATTTATCTCCATATTAATACGATAGGTATCACGAAATAATTCACTTTTACCTTGATCCCAATACAAATACCTAGGATTGAAACCTTTTCGATGAGCAGCTACTTGCCAATAAGAGCCTGAAAATCGTAACCGATTTGTAGCTTTATAGGATAATTTTGTGAAAATATCTGCAGTGTTGTCAAACCCGAAGCCACGATACCCTGGCGTAAGATCCCAAGGTTGTGCTAGATTACTTTTGTTTCTGTTTAAAACTTCGAGATAATTTTCAGCGTTTTGATCGGGCAATGGTTCATATATAATATCATCAAACTTATAAACTCTATAAGATTTTTTATCTGTAACCTGTGCTGAAAACCAGAAAGTTAATCCTTCAATTAATAAGGGTCCACCAAGACCAAAATTTAAATCATTGAAACCACGTAATTTGTCATATGTAGACCCTAATGCTGCACCCAAACCACTCGATTCATATTTTAAGTGATAAGTATAATTTTTTCCTCCTGATTTTGTGTGCCAATTGGATACGGCTGACATTGCATCACCATATTCAGAATTAAATCCGCCAGGCTGCCAGTCAAACTCTTTTACTGCAAGAAAATTGAGTCTAGTTCCAGTTCCAATACCCCCATATATAGGATTTCTAATATACATACCATCCATCATGTAAGCGATCTCACCTGTTCTACCACCTCTTACATGTATTTCCTCCAGACCACGTTCTTCATGATCCGGTATACCCTGGTTCCTACTTTGTACTTTAACAACACCAGATTGAAGTGTATACAGTTCATTTATATCACGGATTGGTAGCGTGTTAATTGCTTCACTATGAATAGTGATTTTTTTAGACGTAGTGCCTTTTTCTACAAGTTTTTTTTCTCCAACTACTTGTACTTCGTCTCCTTGATATGCCTCTACAGGAATTGCGAAATTAAGCCACAGAGTTTGATCCATTATTACTTCAACACCTTGGATTGTCTGTTTTTGATAACCCATCATCATTACTGTAACATCGTAGGTGCCGATTGGAATATTCAAAATTAAATAATTGCCATTAACATCTGCTACAGCACCAAGTGATATTTCCCCAATAAATACTTGTGCACCGGGTAATGGTTCACCTTCAATATCCGTAACTTGACCACGGATCGTTCCATCTGTTCCTGCATTAAGTTTTGATAACATAAAAAGGGAAATAAGAAAGAATGTCAAAAAATGAAAAGAACGCTTGGTAAATAGCAGCATAATTAATTTTCCAGTAAATCCACCCGCTGCAATCCAGCAGTTCGGCGAGTGTGATATGAATCGAAGTCAAATTCAGCAATTTTGTTGAACTCATTTAGTTTGACAATCCGCGCTGGTTTCAAATATCTTCCCATTAAGGTTCCGCCAGTACCATGCTCATTATACTTACCTAATTCCCACCTAGAATATCCAACCCAGTTTTCCTCAATGCCTGGTATCTCTGACCAGCGAACGTGGACTTCATCTTTCACAACACCATAATCCTTCACCAGCCAAGTTATATTGCGTTCACCATATTCAACACCTGTACCAATCATAGTCATTGTGAGGTCTCTAGTGATCCTGAAACAGTTAGTGAATGTTGTATCAACTCCAGGGCAATCATCCAAAGTCATCGCATTCCACATTTCATCAGCAAAACAAATAACACTACCATCACTTTCAATAGAACCCCGTATTTTTTTTGCTGGTACTGTTACATTATCTAAATCAACTGCATATGATTTTTCAATTTTATATATTGCAACATTAGTAGTATCAAAATATTCAACATCCACTCGTTCGCCATCCCGTAATAATCCATTTGGTGTATAAAATAAAATTTCATCAACAAATTCAGTTTTAAACCAGAAACCGCTCTCGCGCTGTGTTTCAGACCAGTAATAACCATACGGGAAAAAATAACTGTCCCTTGTTAATTTATATAAATGTTCGTCCTGCTTAAAAAGTAGATAATCATAATCTTTACTCGTTGATAATGGATTTTCCCAATCAGTTTTTATAATTAAGTAATCCTGATTATTATTATCACTTTCTACATAAGCAATTATTTGATTCGTATATAGAGTCACCAATGAATCAATATTATTAACTAACGTATTTTGTTCATCTTCAAATACCATTTCCGTTAGTATATTATTAAATGGATTTGACCAACGGTCAGTTAATGAGTCTCCGACATTTATTGTAGAAAGTACGTGTGGGTTTTTTATATCAGACCAGTCAACTAATAGCCTGTTCGGAATATTGCCTATGGTATAAAGTTCATCATTATCTGGTTGACCATCTAGGTCACGATCAGTAAAGGTTTCTGCTGGATCAATTAAGCCATTACCCACATCAATATATTCATCACCTTCATCCCAATAACCATCATTATTAGCATCTAAAATTAATTCCTCGGCATCATCCCAAATGGCGTTACAATTTCGATCTTGGAAAGGCTCGCTGGCATCCTTGATACCATTTGCATTTATATCATAATATGCTTCAGCCGGATCCCAAATTCCATTCCCAGTATCTACGGTTTCTGCATCATCCCAAATATTATTATCATTACAATCTGTATTAATCCTAAACATAAGTGAGTCGACACCGATTGCTTTTCGCTCAAATTCAAATGTATGGGCGAAAACTGTTGGGTTCGATTTAAAATAAACATAAGTAGTGTCCTCAAACTCCTGTTGGTCAATAAATAGGATACCATCATCTATCATAGGCGTATCTATTACAGCGTAATAAGCAAATTCATCCAGAGTATCATTATAGTTTATTGTAACATCTGAGTAAATCCAGTCTGAATTATTTGGTTTATAACGCTGGTTATCAGGGTCACTATCTATATCCCAGAACATTGATTCAATATTTTTAAAAGGAGTAGAAAAAAGCTGTAGTGAATCTTCATATATCACATTTCCAACAGCTAATGAATCAATTGGAGTTCGTTCTGTATATTCGTTTTGCTCTGGCCTTATTTCTAATAAAAATTCCGTAAAACTACGCAGATTCAATGAAGGTGGGATATCGCCAAGAAGCAATAAATAATCATCTAATGAGAAATCAAATTTGCTAAAGTCATAGCGATAAAATTCTACATCTACATTCTTATCAAACCCATAAAAATATTCTGTGATAAGTCCAGATGTGCCAGCCAGATCGGTCTCAAGTGTATTTTGCATAGTTTCATCTGGGATATCATCCTTGACAGTTGGTTCCTCGCAAGAAATCCATAATAAGGAAAATACAAAAAACGCAACGACTGCGTATGAACTACACCTAAACATTATCATAAAATTAAAATTAATACATTATACAATTCATTCGACATGATCGTAAATGAATTTATTAAAAAGAAAACTATATAACGATTTACTAGTGACGATTATTCAAGCAATAAAAAAGTCAAATGAAATAATGAGACTAATATCTTATTTCATCAGTACCATTTTTCTAGTTCTAGATATCCCATTTTGCGTGAGTCTATAGAAATAGACACCATTACTTAAGCTAGAGCCATCAAGAACAAATTCATAATCACCCGATTGTTGATTTTGATCAATATACGTTGCGATTGTACGACCTTGAATATTGATCAGATCCAACTTTACATCACCACTTCTTTCTAAAGAATAGCGAATACGCGTAATCGGATTGAATGGATTAGGGTAGTTCTGATCTAGGGAAAATTTATCTGGAATAATATTATCCATATTATCAATACCTACTGTCAATGGACTGCCATATACTGCTACCCAAATATTTTGCTGATAAGCTGCAAGAGCTGTACCATCACCCAACCAATTGACTGGATAAGATGGTGAATATGCCGCATTATAATCAGGCTGAGAATAAACCATGAAACAATTTGAGTCTGTGGCCGCAGGCGCAAGGTGAACATATGTTTCATCCTGTTGAAATCCAGATGTTTGCGTAATATTAATAGGTTCACTCCAGCTAGTGCCACCATCCATAGATTGATGCAGGAATATATCCCAATTAAAACCTAGCATAGATGTATCTGCTAGGGCATGATATGCTACCCATAAAACATCATCTGATTCATTACTTACAGCAGATGTGGCAAATACATTGAAATAATTTCCTGAACCAGTACCATCATAAAAGTCTGTGTGCACAAACGTTTCACTGAGATCTGAGATCTGACTCACATTCCAGCTGGACGGGTTATTTGGATCATCTGTCCATAAATGATAGAGGCCAACCCCTGTTAAACCTGTATATATAAAACCAGACTCTTCTGATTCAATGACAAGTGTTGAAAATATATGCAATTTCCCCTGACTATCGACTCGAACTTCATGATCATAAAGTGGAAAAGCCCCTGGTATTGCTACTGTATCATATTGTGTGGTATCATCTGCAATAGTAAATAATACCGTATCAGGCATAAAGCTATTTGTATCTCCACCAAAGAATAGCCTGTACATTACCGAGTCAGGCATAAAGTAATAGTCAGTACCATTAAAGCCAGTACCACCACTTCCACTCCACGTGGCTCCATGATCTTCTGTTTTGCGGATGAAATAGGTATGCCTAGGCTCTACAAGACTGTCAGCAAGATAGGCTGTTATCATAGCATATCCAATACCATCATCATTAATATCTATCGAAGCACTTGAAGTTGTTCCACCAACTAAAAAATCATCGCTATTAAATAGTTCTATTGGATCATCGTAATACTGGGGAAGGGCACCCAGCATGAATGAATTTCTCATTAAATAGATTGATCTCTCTGGAAACTCTGTAGTTGGAGATGAACTCCATTGGGATGCAGTCACGCATAAATGTCCATCTGCCGTAAAAACAGGACAATTCACCCATAGATCACCCGGTGTTGTTAGCGGGTCAGTTCCTTGGTTCCAACCATAATTAAGGTCTATTGCCGGGCTATACCATGATTCAGTATCCCAGCCATATTCTTCAGCAGTATATAGGGGCCGACCACCATTGTTTGTAGCACTACCTGTATATAATGTTGCTTCTGTCCAAGTGACATAAGGATATTCCTCATTCCCCACAGCGCTAGGATATCGACCCATTAATGGTGCTAAAGTAGCTGCAGGGCCAGGACCAATACACCATTGGTTAAGGTCTTGGCTAAGGGAAAAAGTAATACCATCGAAGGATCTTGCTGATTTTATAAATCCACTATTATTCGCTGCGGATCCTGAACCGCCGCCAGTATAAGGCTCAAACACCCATCCTCTGTAACCCAATAGTAAACCTTTACCAGATACATAGTCAAAGGGGTTTGTATGGGGCACAACAAAACCATAGCCATGCACTGATGAATCTACTAACACATTGGAAATATTGCGGTTTACTGCATTGGGTCTGGTATAATTATCAGCATTAACCCTAAAATTAATGTTCCCCGCAAGCATTGATTCATCAAGGATTTTACCATACTTATTACTTACTTTATGTTTTCCTGTAGTAATATCCCAAGATGAAGCCTGAACATAAAAACCAAACAGAAATATTATCATTATTATTCTCATTTTTCCCTCATTCACTTAGTAATTAATCGGACGAAGACATGCATTTTACTTAATTTAACATCTCCTAATCAAGAATTTACATTTATTGTAAATTCGATGATGAATAAGCCAAATACCCAATGAGATATAAAAAGTTCATAAGATTGATTTTGTGGTATGCTACTTTAAGCAATCTATGTTTTGCAGTGAGCGCGACGCCAGAAACTTTAACCTTTATTCAACCTGATGGGTTTGAATTCAGAGGGTTTTGTCGTGGAGACGAATGGCAAGCATGGCATGAGACTCTTGATGGCTGGTCAATTGTGAAAAATGAGAATAATTATTGGGTGTATGCGATTGGTGTAAATGGAGGAAAACTAGAGTCAAGTCAAGCCATTGTAGGATTAGACAACCCACCTTCTTTCACTACAAGTGGCGCATTATTGCAAAAACACTTGCATCCAGAGCGTATGATTGATTTCGATCATAGTACTGATTTTTCAATTCGTGATATGAGATCAACGATTTTTACACTGCCTGTCTTACTGGTCGAATACCCAGATTATGGCGCAATTACTGATCAAGATTTAATTGATAATTTATTTAATGAAGAAGGTTACGGACATCCAGGATATCCTAGTTCAGGGAGTTTTAAGGATTATTATATGGAAATTTCTTACGGTCAATTCACACCGGTGGCAACAGTAACCCAATGGTTTACTGCTCCAAATAACCACAATTATTATGGAGATAGTCAAAACAATTCATCACAACGAACACGACAACTTGTGCGAGCGATAGTGGACTCAGCGGAAGCTGCAGGAATGGATTGGGCACAGTTTGATAACGATGGTAATGGATCCGTTGAGGGTTTAACTATTGTTCATGCTGGTCCTGGAGCTGAACAAGGAGACCTATCAAATATTTGGTCACACCGTTGGAATCTTGGGAATCTAGCAGTGCAATATGATGGTGTTTGGATCAGTGATTACTGTATTAATCCGGAAATCCAAAGCGGCAATATCTCGGCTATTGGTGTAATATGTCACGAGTTTGGTCATATTTTGGGTTTGCCTGATCTTTATGATACAGATTATTCTTCCAGTGGCGCTGGGAAATTAGCCCTTATGGCCAGTGGGTCATGGGGCACAGCTGGAAATACATCTTGGTATCCTTCTGCAATGAATGCTTGGTCAAAATTGGAAATGGGCTGGGGAAACCATGTCCTTTTAAATACAGATCTGCAAAATATTAATATAGAACAATCTTTTTCCAATAATACCATATATCGTATTAATAACCAGAATGATAATACTGAATACTGGTTAGTTGAGAATAGGCAACGACAAGGAACGGATATTAATATGTATAGTCCAGGTTTACTATTTTGGCATATTGATACAGAAAAAACTAATGGTTGGACTCCAAATAATGATGAGCCGCACTACGGTGTTGGTCTAGAACAAGCAGATGGTTTATTCGATTTGGAAAACGATGGTGCTAGTGATGCTGGAGATCCTTACCCAGGCTCTACAGCCAATCATAAACTAAGCCGTTGTACCACACCAAATTCAAATAGTTACTATGATTTACCTTCTTTTGTATCTATTGAAAATATTTCAACACCAGATTCAATTATGACATTTGATCTATCCTTTGGAGAAATAACCACAAATGATATTTATGGTATTGGCTCAGGTAATGCTTTTGATGTTGGTACTTTGGTAATATTTATTGAAAACACTGAAACGATTACCGAGCTACAATTTGATTTTTTCTCTAACTCAAATATTCTATCCATTGAAAGTTTAGAACTAACTGGACGAGCAACTGCAGATTCAATTAGCTATATTGATCAAACTATATATTTCTACAATCCTATTATTCCGCCTGGTGATGGTGCTATTCTCACTATGGAGGTATTTGCAAATACAGGTACTGGACAGGAAATTGAACTCATTTTTGATGATATTGCCGCCGCTGATTCAGAAGAAAATGAAATGTGCATCCTGCCTCATCCTAGTTACTTTACAGCAATAAACCTGACCCAAACCGTATCTATCGATACTGGGTATAGTATTGCCGGTGGTTCAGGCGCTTTTAATATTAATCTTGATAATTCTGTGCCTATTCGCTCCACGCGCATAGCGGTAAAAGATTCGCCAAATTATCTCACTCCAGCAGCTGAACCGTTTACAGATAATAATGGTAATACCTTTTGGGACAACAATGAACCTTTTACGGATTGGAATAACGATAGCACCTGGACTCCAATGGTAGAACTAACTGAGCGAACAGCTAACTGGGTATTAAATGTATATGAAACTGATGATGGATTGGTAATTATAGCGGGAAATTCTGTTGAAACAATCGCCATTGGATCTGGACCAATATTTATTGTAAATAATCTTATTAATAGTAATCCTGCCAACAGTCAGGTTGATATTGAATTTACTATTGTGGAATTAACTGATATGTATGGAAACCCATACTTGAACTATGAAGCAACAACAGGTGTATTTTATATTACAGAAAACATGAGCAATTCAGAAACAGATGTTTTTCCTAGGAAATTTCAGCTAGGACAAAATTACCCTAATCCCTTCAATCCAGTTACAACACTACATTATGATCTATCAGAGTATAGTGTTGTCAAAATTACCATTTACGATATGCTTGGTAGGGAAGTAAAGACCCTGATAAACCAAAACCAAGATGCTGGTTACAGATCCGTTATTTGGAATGCTACCAATAATTATGGAAAACCAGTCAGTGCTGGTATTTATCTATATCAGATACAAGCTGGAGAATACATTAGCACCAAGAAAATGGTGCTGTTGAAATAATTCAGGCAGATTTTCTCCGGAAGCGATACAACGGTTTCGCCCCCTCTTTAATTACTTTCCTGGTAATAATTATTTTATCTACAGAATCCATATCAGGAATTTGATACATAATATCCATCATAGCATCTTCCATGACAGCACGTAATGCCCTGGCTCCTGCCTTACGATCCATTGCTTGAATAATAATCTCATCCAGTGCTACTTTCCTAAATTCAAGATTAATCCCTTCCATACGAAAAAGTTTCTTGTACTGTTTAATCAATGAATTTTTTGGTTCCGTAAGTACCCTGTAAAGTGCCTCTTCATTTAAGGTGTCCAGGGTAGATATAACAGGTAGTCGTCCTACTAATTCTGGAATAAATCCAAATTCAATTAAGTCCTCAGGGCGCAGAAGATCTAAGGATTTATCAAATTCCTTTAGTGTTTGTTTATTATCCTTGGCAAAACCAATCTCTGCTTTTCCTTCACGTCTGGAAATAATATCAGTTAGACCATCGAATGACCCTCCACAAATGAAAAGAATATTTTCTGTATCAATTGGTATAAGGCTTTGCTCGGGATGTTTGCGCCCACCCTTAGGAGGTACATTGCTAATAGTCCCTTCTAAAATTTTTAGTAATGCCTGTTGCACGCCTTCACCTGACACATCACGTGTAATACTTGCGCTGGATGACCTTTTACCAACTTTATCAATTTCATCGATATATACGATACCCTGCTCAGCTAAAGTAATGTCATAATTAGCCACCTGTAAAAGGCGCACTAAAATATTTTCAACATCCTCCCCTACGTAACCCGCTTCTGTTAGGGCCGTGGCATCGGCAATAGCAAATGGAACGGAGAGAAAATTTGCTAATGTCTGGGCAATCAGCGTTTTTCCGGTACCCGTGGGACCAAGAACCAGAATATTACTTTTTTCTAATTTGACACCATCATCCAAATCCTGAAAAAGGATTCGCTTATAATGATTATGGACAGCTACAGCCATAACTTTTTTTGCCTGTTCCTGACCGACAACATGCTGGTCCAGATATGCTTTTATTTCGGTGGGTCTTGGTAGTGTCCTATGATGCGAATTGTTTTTCGTTTGCTTAGCAGTCTTGTTGTGTTTTTTCTCGGGTGATTTCATTTTTTCCGCGCTACGAGTATGGTATCAATAATTCCATATTTTTTGGCTTCTTCAGCATTCATGAAAAAATTGCGATCAGTATCTTTTTCAATTTTTCTCAAAGTTTGTTTCGAATTCTTCGATAAAATTGAATTTAATCTTGCGCGCAGCTTGAGGATCTCATCTGCATGAATTTTAATATCAGAAGCCTGACCTTCCGCTCCGCCAAGCGGCTGATGAATCATAACACGCGAATTGGGAAGCGCTGATCGCTTTCCTGCCGCACCGCCTGCCAATAAGACCGCTGCCATACTTGATGCTTGTCCCATACATATGGTTGCTACACTTGGTTTTATATAATTCATTGTATCATAAATTCCCAAACCTGCAGAAACATATCCACCTGGTGAATTGATGTATAGAAATATATCCTTATCGGAATTTTCAGCTTCAAGAAATAACAATTGAGCAATAACCAACGAAGCCACAGAATCATCAATAGGTGTTCCAAGAAATACAATGCGTTCGCGGAGCAACCGAGAATAAATATCATAAGCTCGCTCTGTGCGACCAGTTTGTTCTACCACCATCGGGACTAATTGAGCTAAATCTTTATTGTTCATTTTTATTCCCCTTCCTTTCCTGCTTCTTCTCGAAGTACTTTTGTTTGAACTTTCACATCCTTAATCTTGGCAAA
>JBJKZU010000083.1:0-20636 GCA_045569095.1 Fidelibacterota bacterium | reverse complement strand
AATACGGCCATTGATTTTATTCCATCCATTGCCTAAAACACCAAAATTTGTAACGGTGAGACCCAACTGGCCAACCGAGGTATATTTATCGTAAATATCCTCAAAATACTGGGCAGAAATAATCGAAGAGAACAATACTGTAAATAATAATATATGAAACTTATAGAGTAGCTTTTTTATCATCCTTTCCCCGGTTTTGGATTGCTTAATAAAGCGACTCAAATTAATGAAACGTCGGGGAATAAGCCAATGGATTGGGCAAGGAAATTATTTCATCAGCACCAGTTTCTGGGTTTTTATTTGACCGTCCGATTCCAGTAAAACAAAATATATCCCACTTGCTTTATTGGTTGGGTGCCATTCCCGTTGATAATATCCGGGTGCAATTACGGAATCATACAGATTATCTATTAATCTACCATTTACATCGTAAATATTTAATTTGATCAAGCCCGCATTTGCTATGCTCACTGAAATAGTTGTTTTTGGATTAAATGGATTTGGATAAGATGGATATAATTTTATTTCTTCCGGCAAAAAATCATCTGTAATAACTGCAATTGTGGTGGTATCATCCCAAGCACGACCGGGAGTACCCATATCTCCATCACCGTACATACTGAAGGAAGCAGCCCAACTAGTATCAAGATTGCTATTATAAGTAGCATTCTTTAAATACATGGAAACCCCGCTAGAGTAAGGAAAAATATTTCCATAAGAAACATTATCTACAATATTGTCATCACCATCTAAAATGATTATCTCATCCGCTGTATTTCCTAATTGAAACGATGAATAGATATAATCTGCATTATAACCTCCGTTTTCAGCCTCATTGCCGTTTCGCCCAAAGACCATATACTGCCCAGGTGCAATTTCATTAGCCATCGTTATCACATGTGTATCATTTCCCTGATCCTTAATGGTCCAGCCGTTCAGGTCAATTACAATTGAATCCGTGTTTAATATTTCAAACCACTCACCACGACTATCAGATACTGCGGCTGGGTTGGGCATTATTTCTGTAATTTTCAAATGAAAATTAGAAGCATCACCATCTGGAAACTGAAATGATGCAAATACGGGAAGATGGTCAGACGCTGCATGCAATGCATCCGCCATTGTCTGATTAACAGCACCATTTGTCCCACTATTAATAGCTTGGTTGAAATGCTGGCCATCATTGCCGAATGCAATATAAGTATCATCAACATAATTCATATCATATGTGTCTTCCAGAACTGCGGATGAGGCAAATATCCAATCGAAACGGTCATCCATTCCACCGTTGGCACCACCACCAAATTGTGTAGTTCTAGGGGACTGTGTGTGCACATCTGCGAAAGCGTTGTTATTATGCCAGTGACCAATACGATTTATCGGATCAAAGAGTTGGCCATCAGTATCAGACCCTGCAGTTGTAAGCATATCAAAAGCAGGCTCAGAAGATGAATTATTACTGTAAATATTGAAATCTCCACCAACAATAAAATGAGATCCGCTGGGTAATTCATTTAAATAATTTCTTAATATGGTTGCTTCTTGTAGTCGCTCTTGAGCATTACTATCACCTGAACTAGCCTTTAGATGCAGGCTATAAACACGAAACTGTACTCCTGACGTAACGTGTGCCATCACCCATTCAACCACATCCCTTGTACCTGATGATTGCGCTGTATTAATAATAGCTGTACTGATAAAAGAGAAAAACTCTGGCTTATAGTAAAGTGCTATATCCTGACTGGCAGACTGATTGGTGAAGTCGGCTCCGGACCATTCATTTGGTTGAATAATATTTAATACATCATCCAGAAAATGGTCATACCCACTAGTGCCGATTACTTCCTGACAGACAATTAAATCAGGCTGAATCTCACTTATAATTTCTTGATAGTAAGATTCACGATCATCGTCATCTCCGTAATTAAGAAGATTATAGGTCAAAAAAGTATAATCAGATTGCGCGGCAGTATAAGATAGTAAAATAAAAAATATGGTATGGATTCTATATTGAAAAATCTGACTATAACTCCACTTTTATTGAACCAGTTTCTATTGTTCGATGGTTTTTTAATACTATTTTTTTGTAGGGTCTCAACTTTTCTAATTCATCATCTGTTAATAAACCCATTTCTTCTAGAACAGCCAAGACTGCAATTGGACTACAGCGTTGGTTTCCATCCAAAACCTTTAAGGCAACACCATATTTTTCACCTTTCGCTGTGCGAATTCCTACGCCGCGTACACCTTCACCACCGACTTTGGTTACTGCTTTACCATCCATTGTTTTAATAAAATCAGTGTCAAAACGATCTTGTCCTGCGATCAAATAGGGATTGGAAGTTATTGCATCAAAAAGGGTATTTAATTCATCATAATTACCACTTACAAACTTCTGATACATCAAAGCTATATTAAAAAGAGGTAAAAAAGGCACTGGAGCGCTACAACCATCAATCTCTAGAGGAAATTCATCTAATTCAGATAAACGCTTTACCTGCTTCATAATAAGTTGCTGTACAGGGTGATTTAAATCCGTATAACCTTTAGGGTTTACCTGTAGATGTTTTGCGAGACATAACATACCCGCGTGTTTCCCACTGCAATTATTATGCAGCGCAGAAGGATTTTCATCCTTCTGGATCAATTTTATTTTGGATTCCTTATCATATGGAAAATGAGCCCCACACTCGTAGTATGACATGTTATAACCGATTTTTTGCAACATGCTTTCCGCAGTCTTTACGTGTATATCCTCACCATTGTGTGAAGCACACATAAGGGCACATTCTTCTGAATTAAAACCAGCGGTCTTTATTGCACCCTCTTTTACTGCTGCGGAGGCTTGGAAAGGTTTAAGCGTTGAACGAACGCAAGTAAAATAATCAGGGTCACCGTTACTGTATAAAATTTCACCTGCTTCATTAACTACCACTGCATAGGCAACATGAATACTCTCAATAAAATCACCACGATGTATTTTACAGAGTATAGGCATCGTTTACTCTACTGCAAAAGAAGCGAATTGAAATTTAAAACCATGTTCCTTCAGTTTTGGGATTTCCTCTTTTAAGACTTCAAATGTATTGAGTTTTGCATGTCCGATTCCTACGCCTAGGCCTTTCGACTCTGCTTTATCAGCCAATTTGTATAACTGTTCCCGTATCTTAAATTTTTTATTTTCATTATCAAGAAATACATGACGTCGCATCGTAGGTATACCACGGGAACGCATTGTTGTTTCAGCTACAGACTCTGCAGTTGTACGGCTGTCAATGAAATATTTTCCATGACGTTTTAATATATTGCTCACGATATTCATAATCCGTTTATCTGCTGTAGCCTTTGAACCCTGATGGTTGTTCATTCCCACAGCTTCGGGGAACTCCGCAATAACCTGCTCTACCCTTTTTTCTATTTCAGTACTAGTCATGGATGTAGTAAGTATATATTCTTTTTCGCCTGGGGTTTTAGTTGTGGATTCCATTGGCATATGTACAATAACCTCGAAGCCCCTCTGCTTCGCTTTTGCTGCGAACACCTTGCTATTATTATGCCCTGGTATAACTGCAAAAGTAAGATTTGCATCCAATAATAAAAACCCTTCTGAAACATTATCATCTCTATAGCCAAAATCATCTATTATGATAACAATATTGCCCCGAACATCTTCTTCAATTTCAATTTTCGGTAAAGTAACTGATCTGGTAGTTGGAGCAGGTTCGTTTGTTTTTGACTTCAATATATACAAAATACAGGCAGATAGAACAAGTACCGCCAAGACAAAATAGTTGCGTAATTGATTCAATTTATATTTTTCAAATTGTGTTTATAGATCAACCTTGATCAAGGCAACCGTAATGATAAATCCACCATTTGTGGTATACCCAAATGCTGGGATCCGATTTGTAAACCATAATGCAAATCAAATTTCCCTAACCGAATTCCAAAGCCACCTGAAAAAATAGTAACCTTATCCGATAAATGGGATCCCAAACGAATGTCTAACTTATTATATCTTGTTGCACTGGCAACTCTGAAAATTGGCTCATTGACAAACGAGGATTTTTCCGCAGAAACACAAACAGTATGATTCCAAGTGGGTCTAGTGAATCGATAAGATATTGCTGATAATAAACGTGTTGGTAAAGATGGGTTATAAGTAACTGAGCGTTCCATAACGCCAAGATTTAATGCAGCAATACCTACTTGAATGTTTTTGTTAACCGAATGTATGATGCCCGCATCAACGGCATAACCAGTGATTTTTTCTGTATGCAACTGAACAAATATGTATCTCAAAGAAGCACCAACTTTAAGACCACCAAAAGATCTCGAATAACCACCATCCATAGCAAAGGCACTAGAGCCAAATGTTGCCAATGGAAGATCGGTAGGTGTAGTAGTACGAAGTTCAAGATCATTAAGCCCCATATGTCGCAATTGAAAACCAACATTCCCACGGTTTAATTTTGATGCCAACGCAAACGAAGAGGCTGAAACATTACTTAGCCAGGAACCGTAGGACATGTGCATATTGATACCTTGGGGAGTAGCAGTGAGTAGAGCGGGATTATTCAATGCAAGCTTACCAAGAAGTGGACTGGAACCAAAAGCCAGATCAATTGCATTGGATGGTACAGACAAAAACTGTGTCCCTAACCCAAATGTTATTTGAACCAGTATGACTGTGTTAATTAAAACTTTAGAAATTAAACGCATAGGTAAAAACATGAATCATGCCCTGTGATGCTGAATGCGGTTCAATTACAACCGCATAATCAAAGAATGCATCATTTAAATTAAGGAAGGTGAAGTTCAAACCTGCTCCGAGAGAAAATCGAGAATTACCGAAGCCGCCTCTTATAAAATATTTTTCCGTAAGTTGATACTCTCCGCCAAATCTCATCGTCACTCCTAGGATATCATCCTGGTTTGCTACGACTCCAATATCACCAACAAAATAAATACGTTGAAAAGTAAATGTTGTACCAAGGCGATACATTATAGGAAAAGATTCTTTATATACTCGTCCTTCTCCTTCAAATACCTTCCCAGTATTCCACTGGTAATTGGTATTTAAATCTTGAATCATGAATGCAAAACGAAATTTTTCTTCTGGAAGTACCAAAAAACCAATATCAAATCCAGTCCCTTTACCTGCCAATTGGCTCTCATTCATGGGTAATTGGTGTCTAAGAATCTTTACATTTATACCCAGTGCAAGCCAGGGTGTTATCCGCTGAGCGAAACTAATAAATATTGCATCTTCACTAGTCGATAATATTTGGTCTGTCCCATCTATATTTTCTGTTTTCTTACCAGAAGTTGAACGACCCTGAATATTATCGACTCCACTGCTAACCCAGGCCACACCCAAACCTGCAGTAGGCGGTAAGCCAGTAGAAATACTAGACATCATCAAGCGACGATCTAGGTTTAGCGCATGGTGTGAAAATGCTAGTTGTCTGTTATTAAGAAAAGCTATACTTGCCGGGTTGTGATATGCACTAAATCCCTGGTCAATTTCCGCTGTAAAGCCACTGCCCATTGCCAAAGATCTCGCTGATGTTCCCATGCGCAAAAAGGATCCTGAATAACCAGCGTAATCCGCTGCGAAACTCAATGACGTTATTATAATAATTAAATACTTTTGCATTTACTTTACCACAATCAATTTTAACCAATGCGCAGAAGGTTTACTGGTTTGGTTTTCAGGATATTTTAGTTTAACAAAATACACTCCGTTATTAACTAATCTACCCTGTGTATCTCGTCCATTCCATTTCAACGCGCCAGAAGATGCATCCCGTCTATCAAATGATCCCGCAAATACTTTTTCCATAGCAAAATTGTAAATATCAAGATCAATGACAAATGTACCTGACCATTCATTTGTATGAAAACGAACGTAACCGTCTCCACCAATCACATTATGGGTGTATGGTGAAAATGGGTTCGGGTAAGCATAATCTTCATCCTGATCATACTCCGCCCTAAATATTTTCCAATTTAGTCCATCTAAATCATACGAATGTGCTGCACCATCCCTAGTACCTATCCATATTGAATTATCACCGTAATAAGGACGACTATCAAATGCAACACTATATACTTCATTCGCTAATAATTCATCTGTACTATAGATGGCTGTATTTAATACTGGGATAGCTTGCCGGGCCGGTTTATACCTAGCCCAATTTATTCCATCCTCTGTCTTCCATAAGCCATTAGCAGTAGCAGCAAATACCAGCGAATCATACGCGGTGATATTATACACTCGTTCACCTAACAGTGCTGTATTCCAGGATAATCCATCATTTATCGTATAACTTACACCGCGCTGTTCGGTTGGATCATCAGCGTTTACAGTCGCTGCCCAGATTACACGTTTACCTTTATGCATTTGTAACGCTAGGCTAACTACAAAATTTCCGGAAAGACCATCTGTTGGATATGAGTAATGCTCCCAGTCTATACAATCAAACCCATCAGCATCGATAATCCCACGGTTAATACCATTTGCGGTTCCAACCCATATTGTATCACCATAAACTAGTACAGAAAAAGTTTTATGGTTGTGATTGCCTTCATCTGTAGGATCCCTAGGATTTAGTTCATAATCTTTTAGTACATTCTTTGAATATTCAGGGTCATCAGGAGGGAATTCCTTATTTATAACTGTTGTATAGGATGAATCTTCACATGTATTAAGTTTAAACTGGTCATCCATTGGTAGTGGTACTCGTTTCCATCCACTACCTGCAAAATTGTTTCTACGTAACCCTCCTGCCCAACTAGCTATCCACACATATTCTTCGGTAACCGCGACATCATAAGTAACATTTGCCTGGGTAACAGTTATGGGAAGACAGGCAAAATTGTATCTACCACCAGCCCAATCTATGGTATCCTGACTCTGTAGGTCTATCGGCTGTCTATAATACTGCCAACTTATATCGCTATCTGTTGCATTGGTTGTGAATGCAAGACCTTTACCTATCGGCATATCATTTTTGCTACCGGCAATAGCTAACATCGTTTTATTATCTCCTAATATATCCATTGCGGATATGCCACCTTCCGGTAATAGTTTTGTTTCCACCGGTGCATTCGATGTTACTTTATTGGCCAAATCTGTTGTGTCTTCTGGTAAAGTCTCTACTGTAAGAGAATCTCGGATAATAGATACACCAAGTCCGGTCCCCAACCAGACTGTTGAATTTGTCTGCAGAATTATTTCAGTTACGATATTACTTCGCATATTATTAATAGTAGAATCAATATTTACAGCAGCCATGGACCGAAACGAAAAATCTGTTGGCACCAATTTTTGTGCTGACAGTGAATGAATATTCACTAGGAAAATTCCTAAAATAATGGATTTTTTCACTGCACAATTACCCTATGAATAACGGTATCCGAATAGGTATTGGCCATATCCATGGCTTCAAAGGTCCAATCGAATGTACCTGTCTTGGTCTTTAACAAAGGGTCTGGGTTTCCTGGACCAAACACAGGGATCCTGAAACTATAGGTGCTATCATCGGCTAATACATCACCGCTAGTAAAATTCGGTTCATAAATAATTACTTCGCTACCATCATCATAAAGATTAATAATATTTCCTTCATTTAAAAATGAATCACCTTCCACATGATATGAAACAAAACCAACTCTGCGAATATCATCCTGTCCATTCGCATCTTTAACTTCGGCTTCAACCAGTTCAAATATTACACCACCACTATCGGGTAGAAATATCGTATCCGATACCGATATGGACATAATTATTGGTATAATATTTCCCAAATAAAATGAATATTTTACCGGTAATACCGGAAATGATAAACCATTATTATAGGTTGCTTGAAATTCCAAATATACCTTTCCAGTATCACTTGATGATATTGGATTCATAAGGGTTAATGAATCATTGATTACCTTCAATGAATACAAATCATCATTTTCTATTATATCACCATTTGTACCTTCATCTTTTAATAATAGATAATCGGGGTTATTGGTTATATCTGTCCCAAACCAGTTTAGCGCTGCAGTTTCCAGAGGAGAATTTCTATAACTTGTGGGTACATCAATCGCAAAATATAGTTTTTGATCATCCTGTAAAAAGGTGAATTGTAGTTCACCTAATGGTGAATCTGTATCTGTCGTACTGGCCGAATCAGGACAACCCCAAAAAATCAAAGCCGGGATGACTAGAATGCAAGTTCGCATAGTATTATAATACTGAAACTTCACTTTTACCTTCCATAAATATAATGAACTAATAGGGTGCCAACTTGCCCCAAACTTTCAGCAGAGCAATTCTCAGGCAAGTCCTGGGTTGTGTGCCAATAATTCGAGTAACTATTTGGATAATTAAAATCGATAATATCGATTGCTGGTATTTTTGCTTCAACCCATAGTGGTACATGATCATCGTAAATCGTATATGCTATACGTGATTCAAATGCGTCTAAGCGTAATACCTTTGCCAAGCTCCACAATTTTTTAACTAACTGTCTATTTTGCCGGTAAGAATTTCGTTCTATCGGAATATGTAACTCAGCATCGCCAATCATATCCAATATTATAGCTTCATCAGGTTTCTTTATAGGTAAATCCTTTGCGAATGCTAGCGATCCTTGCGCATAACTTTTTGGAATGCCGGATCTACCCATATCTTCACCATCAAATAGAACAAGTGTAATACCAATTGGAGGTGGCGAAGCATTTAAAATTCGCGCTAGTTCCAAAATCACCGCCACACCACTGGCGCCATCATTGGCCCCAATTATTGGATCATTACGTTTTTCTGGGTCTGGATCCTCATCGGCCCATGGTCTTGTGTCCCAGTGTGCCCCAATCAAGAGCTGTTGGGGATCATTTACTTTGAAGCGAGCAATAATATTGGTTAAATCATAACTTTTTTCACTAACCAAATCATCCAGTACAAAAGGCTGCAGAAGCATTGTATCTGCAAATCCGGAAAGAGTTTTTTGTAGATATTCCAAGCATTGCTTGTAACCATTTGAACCTGGGTTTCGCGGACCAAATTCGCATTGTTCAACCAGATATTGAAAAGCATTCACTTTATCAAAATTAGGAACTGCATTGTTGCAACTTGATAGGGCGCTGATTGTAGAAATGGTAAGGATTATTTTAATTTGAATTCGCATTTAACTAGCCACTAATAGCTATATTAACATCAAACCCAAAGTCGCGATCAATTTTTTTGCCAGTAGTCATGGATTTATTTTCATGATAGCCGTAGATCATGCTGCCGCTGACTTTGGCAGAGAAAGTATAGGTAATACGAATGCCCGCTTTCCATCCGGAATTAAATGCCGTTTGTCCAAATTCTAACCCACCATTTTTACTACCTAACGTCTCACTTTCGTTCATATCAAAATTAAATTGAAAATTAACAGTATTTTGAATTTTATAATCTTCCATAAATGGTAATGGAATAGTTATACCGCCTCTATGGCTGTAGTTAGCACTCGATGTATAACTTTTATCACGATGGACAGTAATCCCAGTTGGTACCCGGTCCAATGATTTCGATAAATTATGGCGAAAATTCATCGATATACCTTTTTGCAAATTTGCAGTTAATCCAACCAGCGGTGAAAAATTAGTGTTGATTCTAGATGTCCGTTCAAACTCTTCATAATCAGTAATGAAATTACCTAAATCAAATAATGGCATCTCGGGACCATCAAAATTTTCAAATTGCCAGCTACGCGTTTCTTTACCACTAAATCCGTGTTCCAAAGAAAGCGAACGCAGATACTTTTTCAATATGGGTAGTTTTTCCAAACCAGACCAACGAATACTCCAACCCGGAAAGGGCAAACCATTTTCTAATTTTTCTCCATAGGCAAAATAATCACGCGACATGTTTCTTTGCTCAGTTCCCGAGCCACTTCTTGTTGTGGAAACATTTTGCGCATAATTATAACTGGTAGTGATACTTTTTGTAAGATTTAAACCAGAACGTAGTGAAAAATCGCGTTTGTGATCCCACGCACCAATATCAGATCCAATTTTTTCTGAGTGATCTAGACCATGGTCTGGTTGCCATCCAAAACGGTAACCCAATGGAACATCACCAATTACGCCACGCCCTGTCCTGTTAAGATTTTCCGTGTAACTAAAATTAATCGGGTTGACTCTCCTGATTAATCCATGTACAAAAGTTAGAACGGGTATATCTTTTTGTTCTTTCTCTATTGCCTTTTCCTCTTCTGGTTTCGCCCCCCTACGTCGCGATCTTCCTGTAGGTGCTGCTGCCTTTGAAGGCGGTTTATAAATTACTTCAAACATATTAACTAAATTTAAAGCGATGCTTGATGAAAATCGTAACTGTGTTCCAATATTGGCACCACCTAGTGTGCTTTCTCTGTTCTCGTTCCAGCTGTACGCTGAAGAGTAATTTATATTTGGTTTTAACCAGGAAAAAATTACTGGATTAAATGTTGTCGTTAAATTCTCCGTGATATTTTCTACCACACCTGGGTCCAAGTCTCTTATCGCCATCCACGCGTAACCGCGATAATCCTGAAGATCACTTTTGACTGATTGAGTGTATTTCGTTTTTATGGCATTAGTTAGCATATAATCCAAAGATAAATTTCTGTTTAATCCAAAATTATATGAATCTGGTGATTGTCCACCAACACGTTTTGTCCTCTGGCTTAAGGCTTCACTAAAATTCATAGATGCATTCAAATTTGTAGGTGTATAATAAAAATGTATCTCACTCAGTTTTGGTCCTAACCAGGGTATAGGTTTTGTCCATTTTAAAGGACTAATGTAATTATTACGGCCAAAAGGAAGTGTGTAACCCAATTTACCAGAGTATTTTTCGTTTAATACCTCTTTATTGATCTCATTTGATGAAAATGTTCTACTAGCACTAAAACTTGGTTTTAGTTTATCCAGAGTATATTTAACAATTTTGTTATCTGATTTACTTGATTTTGTCAAAGATGTACTAAAATTCATACCTGTAGATTTCGTTAGGACCGAGTCGGGAGCAGCATCTTCATTTACAAGAATATCAGAACCCGGAAAATATTTTGGGGTATTCGTGGCATTAGTCATCGATAGGTTCACCGGTATGCTTATTCCCCATGATTTCGGCAAAAGTTTATGTATTTGTACATTTGTATTTAGAGAAAAGTTTTCCCCAGTTTGATTGGTGCCGAGACGCTGCTGCAGCACATGAAAATCTGCATCCTTGCGACTATAAGTAAGTGATGTATTTGCTATGTCCGCTAAACTGAATCTTGATGTAAGGCGCATAGCGACACCACGATTCTTTTTTACACTACTTAAACGAAGTTCATCGAGCCAGACTTCACCACTTATATATTCTTCAGACATATTTTTTACTCCAACCATAAAAAACGATATCCTCGATAATGCCGGTTTCCCTTTAATGCTGATTTTCTTACCAGTAGAAATACCATTCTCATCCCTGAACGTATACGATTTTATATTTGCTGAATCTAAAAATGTATCTGTAGCATTTAACTTTTTAACGTTTGTTGAATCTTGCAGCTTAAGTTGAGTTAACCAGTTTAGGTCCAGATTGATTGTATTTCTATTCTCGGCTTCGTCCCACCCATTATATACAGGCTGAACCAGTTCATAATAGTCTTCTCCGAGTCCAAAACGCATGAAAAACTCTACTTTAGTTTCAGTGCTTCCGACCCAAGGGCTATTGCCATAAACATACATTTTCATCTTATCATAAGTGAGATAACTTTTGGCTCTTTCTCCAGTTACATTAACCAATGTTTTTAAGGCAGCACCTTTATATCTGGGAGCAAGATTATCGAATTTTAAAACCAATGATTGTTCTTTTGATCGTATTTCATTAATGCGATCATACTCACCCTTTACACCTTTTGGAGGTTCATAATTTGCATTATCTTCTGTATTGATTACTGAGATAGCAAATACACTATCGGAATTGGTCTTACTGTATAAATTTGATGAATCAGGAGCTACGCCCAATTCCTGCCATTCATTACCTACTAATTCTATTTTTGCAATCTGAATCCAAGTCTGGGTGGTGTCTGTGAGCCTTACCCTGCAAAATTTAATCTCGTTCCATTCTTGATTACCTGTACTATCAATCATTTCAAAATGACTTAGCGGAATTCGGAACAACCTCCAGCCAGTAGGTTGACCATCCCTGACAGTCTCACCAGAAAAATAGGTTGTATCATCTAGTGTAAACGTTTTGGTGAAGTAATCATTAATTCTATCTAAAAATCCAGTTCGGTCCAAATCTTCTGTGTCAGGATATCTTCCAGCATCAAGCGCATTGCCTTCTGTCCCGTTGATTCGCTTATAATCATTAGTCCCTTCATCATAGTTCCAATTATCGCTATTAGGATCATTTGGATCTATGTCATTAGCAACATTGATAAAAGCAGTATTGCCGGATTCAAGAAGTTCGTTATATGTTTCTCCAAATTGTAAACATCCACCCCAACCATCTTCAGTCTCATCTGCACAGCCATCTAACCCAACATCCTCAGCATCATCCAAAAGTCCATCACCAATCATGCCGGCCACTGGAATATCCTCTGTGTTTAGAGAACCATTGCCATTCCAATCCTCACTTATTTTACCTAGATCGATACTTAACTCGGATCTTGATCCATTTTTACTACGAATCCAAATTTCAAAAAATTTTGTTTGCGTCTGATCGTAATCCCCAGAATACAACGTTGCAATAATTCCTGCCCAGAGAGAATCTTTTGGAAGATGAGATTGGTTAGAAAGTGGTTTATAGTTCATAACTAGTATATCAGTTGTTTCATTTTGGGCACGAATAGACGTTTCTTGATTTGGCCATATATCCTTGGTTCGCCATTGAACGTACGGATTATACCAATACATTTTCGCCCGATTACGATGACTAAGTGTTTTGTTTGAATGATAAATAAGTGGTGGCGAAGACGCTTTCCAGAATCGCCGCTGTATTGGAAAAGAAGTAGTACGTTTCGCTCCTTCGAAGTCATCAATATATGCTACGCCGCTTGGATCTCCAGTTTCAGGATTGTTTATGGAATTTGGATTTGGCATAACTTGTGCCACTTCACCTTCAATTGAGAATGATGATGCTTTTTCAGTATTTATTATTGGTAATCGATCGATCAATCTGGTTAATCCTTCCAACGGTTGCTCATAACGGCCATTAACACCCCATATGAAATTGCGAGTCGGTTCATAACCAACTTCAATCTTTTCATTGATCACTGACTGGTTGAAATATAAAGCCGTAGCACCAATAAATGATCGATCCCCAAGATCCATTTGCGCCCTTGTACCTAAAATCGTCTTTTTATCAAATGATACTATTTCATGTTTATCGAACAATATATCTAATATCGCATTCGGATTTAAATCTTCATTCATAACAAGCGTACCTGAGAAATAATCTATTTGATAATCAACACCACGTTTTAACTCTAACCCATCTACAAAAACTTGTTCGCTGCCTTCAACAATCATAAAACCTAGATTAATATTAGAACTTTGGTTCGTGTATTCTATCTGCATTTCAAAACGACTATCATTATTTATCTCAGTCTGCGTTGTTGTGGTATACATTTTACCCTGACCCAAAACACTTTGTAGATCAGGGTTTTGATTACCACCTTTTAGTGAATCATAAGCAAATGGATGGTATGTAGGAAATACCAATTCACCGCTTACCATATTGATAATACTGCCATTTTCTATGTCAATCAATTCATCTGCTTGTCGAACACCTGCTTCGTTTAAACTATCTAACCCAAACTGTGTGATATATGGTTTACCACCTAGATCATATTCAGATGGTGGAGTCTGGCGTTGATTAACAATTCGAACGGCGAACCCGTCCTTATTAATGTTGGATGCTCCCATATAGTAGACATTCTTAAACATGAGATCCCATGTCGAATGACTGGGAGTTAGTGATATAGGTTTAATCATTTTCAGTATCAAGATCGATGTTGAATCGGTTGCAATAATTCCGCTACCAACGGTTAATAGGGTATCTCCGGTTTGTCTATTGGCTAATACAAATGTACAGCCAAAAGCTTCATTAGTTGATCTATTCCGTAAGCGAATAAACCCTAAATCATTACTAATAACATAATCCTGCCCTGGCTCCAGTCGCTTGTAGTTACCTTCCTGACTTTCTGTATTTTCTATATCATTCAAATCTGCGTAAGCAATACCTGGATCCGTGCTCGCATCATTTGCTGATTCCAGTTTATAGAGATCAAAATCTCTGATAATTACATTACCAACAAGGTGTGCCCCTTCGTATAAGGGATAAAACGGTGGTATGCCAATATAGGAACCATTTAAGGTAGTATCGATACCATCTCGAAACCATTTATGGATATAAAAATATTGGTTCTTTATGTAATCACTATCCTTGACTTTTACGATGGCTGATTCATTGCTGCCCTTGTATTTCAATTGTTCCTTTTTTGTTTTCTCTATAGATGCAATTGTAGTTACGTCTACTGGCCCAATTTTCGATATAGCTTTCAAACCAAACAGGCCACTATTTTGTCCAGAAAAAGTAACAAACTGGGTCGCCGGCAAGGACAAAGAAATATTTCCAGCTTCTACTTTTTGAACAATATCATCTTCCTCACCTTCATATGATATACGGATATTATTTTCCCAATCAAAGTCTCGTTCTGAATCTCTATCCATTTTAACCGTTATACGATCGCCAATTTTCCCTTCAATATTAACCGCCTGTTTCTGGTCAAATTCTAGATGTGTATTTTGCGTTTCACGTAAACTGGAACGGACAAGTTCTTGATCCTGAAATACCATTTTTCCATTGATATTGATATTACCGTTAACACGGAGTGATACACGACCAAAGTCACCCATATCCATGCCAACCATTTCCAAGTACCGTCCTCCACGACGCTCAGTGTAGCTCTGAGATCCTTGATCTTGCTTATTAAATGAATCAATAAAATTCAATACCCGTTTTACTTGAATCATATGATTGAAATACCATTCTACCGTACTAGTGAAAGGGATTCGTAAAATTTCATCATCTATATATTCGGTAAATGATATGTAGCGCCAGCTGCTATCTATGGCTACATCAAGAACTCGCTCTCCATAGGTCACATCTAATAGATACAAAGGTTGGTCTAGTGTATCTTTCAAGAGACTAAGTGGTACTGGTATTTCTGGAAATGCAGTTACTACATATGTAGAACGCAGGTGGTAACTGGATGGTAAGGTCAAGGCGGAACTATCCTGCTGGCCGTATAGAGAGAAAACAGTCCCTACGGTCAGGAAAAACGCAATAATGACATTCCACCCTTTTTTCAAAGGGATTCTCCTGTGTTGTTATTTGTGTCGGCTGGTTCCTCGCGGAACCATCATTCCGATAGCGGTAGGTCTATAGAGGATTCTCCTATTTTTTGGTTATTTTACTTATTTTAGCACATTTATAAGTATTTTACGAAGTTTTTGTAAGGCAAGCCCTCGATGACTAATTTTATTCTTCTCTGCAGTGGAAAGTTCCGCAAACGTTTTTTCTAACCGAGGGATATAAAAAATAGGATCATACCCAAAACCCATATTTCCTCGAGGATCTCTAGTAATTCTACCCTCTATAAATCCCTCAGTCCATAATTCTTGGACTTCATCTACAAAGGATATTACTGTTCTGAATCTAGCGGAACGCATATCATCAGAGACATCTTCCATCACTGATAAAAGTTTATTTACATTATCCTCATAGGTTGCATCCGCACCAGAAAATCGAGCTGAATAAACTCCTGGTGCACCATCAAGAGCGTCGACTTCTAATCCCGTATCATCGGCAATTGCAGGAAGCCCAGTCCGATCATAAACCGTATGTGCTTTCAATAAACTGTTTTCCAACAGAGTAGTGCCTGTTTCTTCAATCTCACCAATATCAGGATATTCCGATAATGAGCAAATTTTTACACCTAGACCCTGCAGTGAGTGCTGCAATTCTATTTCCTTATCATAATTGTGTGTAGCCAGAACTATTTTCACTAGTATTATTCCATTAAAAAACGGCGGAAAGTAGGCAAATACAAAAAAACCTAAAAGCTTAATAAAACAGCGGGTTAATCAGTTGCAAAAGGAACATCCTGCTACTAATTTTCACGGCATTTTTGGCGGCTCGGTAGCTCAGACGGTAGAGCAGAGGACTGAAAATCCTTGTGTCGGCGGTTCGATTCCGTCCCGAGCCACAAAAAAAGCCCCAGCTGGGGCTTTTTTTATTATCACGAAAATCAAAGTTAATAACTCATATCCATCCCACCGCCATCAAATCCTTCTCGATCACCTTTGAAACGTCTTTTCTGTTCCATTTTTCCGAAACTATAGCTGAAGGATAAGGATACAGAACGTTTATCGCGACGGCGATTAGCTTCCATGCTACGGATATATTCTTCTCCACTAATAAGATCTTCTAAAAGTTCACTGGTCTCTATTCCAAAACCACTGTTATCAAAAAGATCTCTTACTTTTAAGGTCATGGTAAGCTTGTTATCCAAGAATTTTCTCTGGAAAGACAGGTCTGCTGTTAGGGAAGGCTTTATTTTACCTGTTGTTATTACCATCGGACCCCTATAACGACCTGATAGATCAAACCTGCCGACCATAGGTATCGTTAGCATTGTACTACCATATGCGAAATATCCTTTTGAGTTTCCATTTAGATCAGATTCACCAGAAGCATAAGTACGCGAATTCCAACTATTTAAACTCATCATAAACATTATTAGTGGTATGGGTCGATAATTTATAAAGAACTCAACCCCATGTCTTTCTGATTGCCCGGCATTATCAGAACTCATGACTTCGTAGGTAGTGTCCTGGAAAACAAAATAATCTCGATCCCACCAGCTGATATTATCTGTAAGGTGAGAATAGTACACACCCGTATTAAAGGTAAGTTTTCTGGAATTACTTGAAAAATTCAAATCCAAAACATCACTATACTCAGGTTTTATATACGGATTGCCTGTCCGGATAAATGAAATATTATTCGTGCTTCGCGGGAATGGACTTAAGGACCATCTTCGGGGACGATTCACTCGTTTACTAAAACCAAACTGAATTCGTTGTGTAGGATTTAAATTATAGAGAATATTTATACTGGGATAAACCTTGAAATAATTGTTTTCAAACGGTGATTGATTAATAGCATCATCCATTATAGCTGTGAAAATATTTAATGTATCCTCTTCATGCTCACTATCACCAGACCCCATGCTTGCACTATTAAACACCTGTTCAACTCTGGCGCCCAACTGCACGCCAAACTTATCCGTAAAGTTGTTCAGCAACGTACCATATAAGGCATGCACATCCTCATTGTAATCAGAATCATAGGGGGTTTCTAGATAATAGAGGTTTTTCTTAAAAACTTTTAATGTACTTTTAAATCCAGCTTCAAATTTTGAAGATTTGCCAAAGGGATGGGTATAGTCACTTTTAATTATAATATTTCTATTAGATTCTTCATGATATGGATCTTCGGTCTTGTGGTCATGTTCGGATGCATTATAATTATTTATATTTGTAATTGCATGTTCATAACCGTGATCAGAATTAAATGAACTACTCAATTCCAGAACAAGTTTGCGGTCTTTTTGCGGGAAGTCCTTATAATAGCCAAATTCAAAATCTATATCTTTACCATAATCAAATTCATCCGATTCAAATATATAGTCTGGATTAAAATAAGTAACTCTTTCATAATTATTTCTATCATGATTTTTATAAGTCATGGCCAAGGTTAGCATATTATTCTTATCGTGATAATAATCAGTCCCTAATTTGATGTTATTAGTGATGGGCTCTCTCCTGCCATTTGTAATCTGCCTGCTTTCATTTATGAATGTTGGATATTCATATTGAAAAAATCTATCACCCCCGCCAAACCTGTTCCATAACCTGTAGCTACCATTAGAAAAGATATTAAACTTATCTCTACGGTAATTGATCATTCCCGATAGATTATAACGGCTATATTCACCTGCTGTGATTGTTGCAGACCCATTCATCCCTTCGAAACGACCGCGCTTCAAAATAATGTTTATTATGCCGGCCATGCCATCAGGATCATACTTGGCCGATGGGTTGGTAATGACTTCTATACGATCAATCATATCTGCTGGTAAATCTTCAACCATTGATCTTCGATCACCACGCATAGGTCGACCATCAATGAGCATGGTAACATTCCCATCACCGCGCAGGGTAATATTGCCATCAATATCAACGTCAACAGAAGGTATTTTTTTCAAGGCATCAGAACCTGTTCCACCAATCAGCGTCATATCTTTCTTAGCATCAAAAATCCGCTTATCCACAGTGTAAATCATGGTAGGTATTTCACCATATACATCTACCTCTTCCATTTGTACAGCAGACAGTTCCATTGCTATTTTACCAATGTCTTGTTCAACTCCCCCACCATCACCTGGGAACAGGTTTATCGGACCAATATCAACTTTTTCGTAGCCAATGAATTCAATAACCAATTGATATCTTCCCATGGGAATTTCACGAATATTGAAAGATCCTGTTTGATTCGTTATACCTCCGGTAACAATTTCATTACTACGCATATTAACAACAGATACTGATGCATAGGGGATTGGTTCAGTTGTTACGGAATCGACAACTATACCTTGCAACACACCAATTTTAGGCAAATTTGCGGCGTTAAATCTTCCTCCCCCTCGACCTTGTTGGGCGACAATAATCGTGGAAAATATTAAAATGAAATAAATGATAATTTTGTATTTGAAATTCAACTGCGACCTTGTTCTTTTTTTAATTAGAATGAATTTAAATTAATTAGTTAAAAATAGACCCTAAAATTTCAGTACGTTTTCTAGAAAGAAAACAATTTAATTAAAAAATTGTTTCATCAAATTTCTTTTCAGAATAGAAGATGAGGTAATTACGCCAGATATCAGCGCTGCGGAAACACCAGCTGTTACAATATCTTGCCCAGTTAAATAAAGGTTTTTGATTTCCGTCTGCGGTTTGAGCCATTTCTGTCTAAAACGCTCTGGTGTATGGTTAATACCATATAATTCACCCTCTTTATAATTAGCTAGGTCCCGACTGGTCAAGGGAGTGGATAATTCATAATAATCTACATGTCCATTTGTTTCCGGGGATTTTTGATAAAGAACTTTTAGTAAATTTTGTGAGATTGTTTCTTTAAATGCTTCATATTCATCGCCACGATTCTTCCATTCTTCATCTTCCCATTTTTTATGTTTAGAAAATTCAGCGACTGTAATGACCTCAATTGTCGAGCTATTAGGGTGGTTTTTATCCCAAGATGGATCTTTAGCAGAGGGAAATGAAATAAATACAACAGGATAAGGTTGGTTATTATCATCTAAGTAATTTTTCAGGTTCATATCGTGGTTATAATCGGGGTAAACCCAAAGATTAGCATTGTTTAGACCCAAATCTGCGGCAGATTTATCCAAACCAATATGCAAACAATAATATCCAGATGATGGTTGCACCTGGTTTAGCATAACATTACCATTTGACTCCACCCTATTATCTTTGAGTAATACTTCGAAGGTGTTTTTAACACCGGCACTACTTATTACAAGTCCAGCCTTGATTTCATCTCCATTTTCAAGACGGACACCAAAGGCTTTACCTTTGTGCGTTAATATTTCTTCTACACCAGTACTCAATACTACCTTACCCCCAAGAGATTGAATACCTGGTATGACTGTTTCTGCAATCATACGTGAGCCGCCTACCGGGTAATTACCTCCTTCCCAATAATGCCGGGCAACCATTGCCTGTACCCCAAAACTGCTTTGCTCCGGTGGCAATCCATAATCCCCCCATTGTCCAGTTAATACACCCATTAATTCTATACTACAGCCTAGTTCAATTAAAACCTCTTTTGTAGATCGTCCTGCGTATTCTAAAAAAGGTTTACTCATAAACGGAAATGCTATAGTGCCTAATAAACCAGGAAGTGCTTTGTTAGAATAATAGGAAAGGCTTTTTTTAGAAACTTGATCAACTATATCCACATAATTTCGAATGGCTTGTTCTTCTTTAGGAAAATATGAAATCATTTTGCCCAGAAATGAATCTTTACCAGCTATGAAATCATATGTTTTGTCTGGGAATACCATACGGTCATAAATATCATCCATTCTGGTCCAGTGCAAATTACCGTTTGAAAGGTAGTCAAATAGACGCCGCAAGAATGAATTTGGTTTATGAAGATTTCCACCGATATAATGAATACCCACATCCCATTCATAATTATTACGTTTAAATGTGTGGGTATACCCACCGAATTTGAAATGTTTTTCTAAGACTAATACTCGTTTCCCAGCGTCTGCCAGCAACCTTGCCGTAGTAAGACCACTAATTCCTGAGCCTATAATAACCGCATCCCATTGTTCTGCTGCTATCGTTGATTGATACCGATCACCCATTGGCATAAATAACATCCACAATTATATAATTAATCATTTTCCCTTTATGTTGCATTAATGGAAAATATAAGAAAAGCGACTCAGTATTCGAATCTTTAATTG